>DATNPC010000666.1:0-3584 GCA_036703375.1 Allocoleopsis sp. | reverse complement strand
TCAGCGAATCCTTGCAAGAGTTATTGCCGGATTTATCCGATCGCTCAGAAATTGAAGTAGATTTGCTCTCAAAACTGGTGCTAGCCACTGGGGATGTTAGTCTCGTGCCATTTGTCCGCATCGGAAAAGGGGCAATCGTCGCAGCGCGTGACAACCTCAAAGCTGGATGCCAAGTGGTGGGAGATGTTCCTGCTGTAGTGGGTGCGATCGATCGCACTCGGTTAGTGCATCTGAACTGTTCGATTAAAACTCTGATTGCTGACCCTCACATTACTAGTGCGGCTGAAGCTGAAGCTAACTTCTGGCAGCATCACCGACAGCCAGAACAGTGGCAACAGTTAGAGGCTGGCTGTATTTTGGTGATTGGGTATGCTCCTTCCGTTCTTTTATCTGTCCTGGAAGCGATCGAGCAAGGTCAACTTCAACCGGCTTTAGTCATAGGAATGCCCATTGGTTTTAGCCATAGTCCTGCTGCCAAGCGGCGATTGATACGCTCCAACGTTCCCTACATTACAGTTGAGGGAACGCTGGGAGGTGGACTATTAGCGGCTGTTGCTCTAAATGCTTTGGCCCAATCTCTGATCGAGAAGCCTAATTGTCATTGTTACTTGGACTTATCGCGCTGATTTCCAGATTGTTAACTCTCTTTTGTCACTAATTGTTTTGCGATAATGGATGTTTTGTTACCTCGTATTAGCTTCTTGAATTAAGCTCACGATCTTGTGGTACTCAAAATTAAACGCAAATGTTGCTAGGGCATCGGCAACAGAGGCATTGTAATGGCGGATTTCCCCAATGTATTGTTCAATCTCAGTCATCAAAGCTAGGGTTGCGGCATGTTCTAAAGAAGCCAACAATTGGGTGGGTACAGCTGCAAAAGCTTCTGGGTTCAAGATATCTTGGATATCGCTCTTGGATATGGTTAAAGCAGTATCGGCTGTCGGTTCCTCGTAGACATAACGCACGCCGATGTGTTTGTTCATTAAGCTCAAGATGTCATCTTCCCGGAAGGGCTTGCGTAGAAAATCATTGCAACCGACACGAAGAGCAATTGCCCGTTCCTCTTCAAAAGCACTGGCGGTGATCGCAATGATGGCGGTAGCTTGCCCTTTTGGGGTGGATTTAATTTGTTTAGTGGCTTCAATGCCATCCATCACGGGCATCCGAAGATCCATCCAGATTAAGTGCGGCTCCCAATTGTCCCAGATTTGAGTTGCCTCTTTACCGTTGGTTGCTTGTTTGAGTTCAAAACCAAGGGGGTTGAGAAGTTTAATCAACAGCTGGCGATTGATGGGTTTGTCATCGACAATCAGAATGCGATAGCGCGGTTGGTTGGGTTCGAGGGCAATGACTCGACGTGTAGGTTGTTTGGTTTCGATGGAGGTAGCATCAACCAAGCCGACAGAAATATCAAATTTGAAGATAGTACCCTTGCCGACAAAGCTCTCTACAATTATGTCACCGCCCATCAGTTGCACAAACTTTCGCGTTATCGGCAAGCCCAATCCGGTGCCTTCTTGAGCTTGTTTGCCGGTAGTGGTTTGCACAAAGGCTTCAAACAGGCTATCTAATTCTTCTGGAGCAATACCCGGTCCAGTGTCTTCCACTTCAAAGAATAGGGAGTAGGGGGAGGAATCTTTACCATTCCCGATTCCCAATTCCCGATTCCCCAGTCCCACTCTCAGTGATACACCACCTTCTTGTGTAAACTTAATCGCATTATTGAGTAAGTTGATCAAGATTTGACGTAATTTAACTTCGTCGGTGCGGATATAGCGGGGGACATTGGGGGCGCGATTGCGCGAAGCGCAGCGCCAAGGGCGATCGCACACCAATTGTAATCCTTTATCATCTGCCTTTAACTTGAACATATCTTCTATGTCGTCTAGCAGGCGGTAAAGGTCAAAGTTGCTCTCGTTGAGGGTAGTGCGCCCTGCTTCAATTTTGGATAAATCTAATACTTGGTTGATTAGCGTGAGTAGGTGTTCGCCACTGCGGGTGATGATACCAGCATTTTCAACGTGTTCGGAGGGAAGGGTTTGAGAGCGCATCATCAATTGGGAAAAGCCAAGAATGGCGTTGAGGGGACTACGCAATTCATGGCTCATATTCGCGAGGAAGGTGCTTTTGGCTTGGTTTGCTACTTCTGCCTTTTCTTTGGCAATCGCTAATTCAGCAGTGCGTTCCTCTACTTTCGTTTCTAGGGTGCGGTTATACTCGTCCAGGATACGGTTGGACTCGGCTAAATCCTTATAAAGCCGCGCATTTTCGATGGAGATAGCAGCCGAGGAGGAGAGGACTTTTAAGACTTCTAATCGGTCAGGTGTAAAAGCTCCTGTTGTGAGATTATTTTCCAGATAAACAATACTAGTGAGTTTGCCTTGATTGAGGAGAGGCACGCACAAAATAGATTTAGGCTGATGCTGTTTGATGTAGGGGTCATTGGTAAAGTTTCCCTCGCTTGTAGCATCATTCAAGACGACACTTTCTTGGGTACGGGTAACATAATTGATGATTGATACGGGTAGGGGCGACGCATCCCTCGCCTTTACAGATTCAATGGGGATTGACTGCAACACGGTAATGCGATCGCAATCCGCCACACCTGACGCTTCAATCAGCAGTTTCCCTGAAGTTTCTAAAATCAGGTAGCCAACTTGCGCCCCAGCATTCTCGATGAGAATTTCCATCAAGGACGCGAGTAACTTATCAAGCACAATTTCACTCGAAATCGCAAGGCTAGCTTTCATTACGGTGGCGAAATCCAAAGCTGCACCCGATTGAGAGCCAGTAGTGCTACTGTTATTTGTCGTGCGGGTGTCTATAGTGCGAGTTGCCGTCGATGATTTAGCCAGTAAATGGGGGTATCTTTGTTCTATATCTTTGACCTTTGCCGTAGCTCCCCAGCAAACATAGCTATAGTGAGCTTCGGTCATATAGGTTTGGGCAATCTTGTCCATGCCTCGCGCCATATAAAACTTTGCCGCTAATTCATACGCTAAGGCTTCCTCTTGTATGTATTCATTGTCTCTGGCTCCTTTTATGGCTCGCTCATAACACTCCTGGGCTTCAACAACTTGCCCCAAAACTCGCGCTTTCTCTGCCTCGACCAAATAAAATTTATGCAGATTATTCATTGGGGCATGATACGCCCATCTTTGCATTTTTTCTTGATTACTGTTAACTCGATTAAGCCAAGCCTCTTTTTCAGATTTTGAAGCCTCAGCCCATACAGCTAAATGTGCCAGAGAATCGTAGAAATGGAAGAGCGGTACAACGCTCGTCGCGGTTACACCATCTAAGTACTGTTCTGCAAAAGCAGCATTTTGTACAGCTTGATGAGCATCGTCAAACAGATAACATAGGATAAGTTTATTCAGATAAATCAAGTGAAGTTCTGTTCGGTCGTTCCCTCTAATAGCACGGGGTATCGCTTGTTCCTCGTTGTAGGCAACACCGATTAAACGACTGGGATTTTCAGCTAACCCTTGCAAGTTAAGGACGGCCTGCTTAAATACTAGAGTAAAATTTAAGGCGCTTTGCTGCTCGATCTGAGCTATAGCCTTACTGTAGAGCGTTATTTT
>DATNPC010000665.1:0-9661 GCA_036703375.1 Allocoleopsis sp. | reverse complement strand
TGAAAATGATATCTGGATTGCTGCTCAATGTATTGAAAACAGTTGGATTTTGGCGACAAACGACGAACACTTTACCTACGTGGATGGTTTGACAGTAGAAAGGTGGTAATCATTACCTGCAATTCGGTTTAGCCTAATTCTTTCGCTGACACTTCAATACTTAATAGAGGTTAAGCAAGAAATAGAAGTGCGATCGCATCTTTCACTTCAGCTGTCATAATCTCAGTACGAGGCAGCAGAGATTGCTCCGTTTCCTGGAAGCGATGGCAACGTCTCACGTCATGTGGAAAAGTTTACGAAAAACCTAACCCCCTAACCTTGAAGGGAAGGGGGAAAAATCAAAGCCTCTCTCCTTGTAGGGTGCTTACTTTTCACTCTTATGTGGAAAGTAAGCACCCTACATCGGCAAGGTTGTTGACAGTGCTGCAAGATAGGCGTCAGCGCCAGCTTACATAGAATTCAGGGATTGTTGTTTTTCTCGTAACGCCGTCTGAACTCTGGCATACTCCGCTTTGAATCGTGAAACCATGGCTGTAGCTTCCAACACATCAGCCTGCTCGATCGCTTCCATGCGTTGGCAGAGTTGAGCGAGAGTGAGGGCGCCTAGTGTAGCACTGGCTGACTTGATCGTGTGAGCAGCACTTTTCCAACCCTCTGCCTTGGATTGGGCGACGGCATTAGACATTGCCTCCAAAAGCTTGGGCGTTTCTTCTAGATAGCTATCAATGACCTGCACGACCACGTCCTCTTGACCGATCATCTCTTGTAAAGCTTGAAATGCCGTGGCATCAATCGCTACTGTTGCAGGAGATGGCTGGTTTTCCTCGCTAGCAATGTGACTTTCCAGTGCGGTGCCATTTTCCGGTGCGGTGCCATTTTGTTGACCGACTGGCTGAGGTTGGCACTTGCTTAAAGCCTGACTGAGTTCCTCCACTCGAATGGGTTTACTGACGTAATCATCCATCCCTGCCTTTAGACAAAGCTCTCGATCTTCCATCATGGCATTAGCTGTCATGGCAATAATGCGCGGACGCTTGGATTTTGGATTGGCACCAGAACCCTCTTGAGTTGTAGTACCATTTCCGAAATCTGGATGGCCTGGCCATTCTTGATGAATCAGACGGGTGGCCGTTAAGCCATCCATTTCTGGCATCTGCACGTCCATCAATACTACATCGTAAGATTGACGGCGCAACGCTTCGAGTACTTCTAGTCCATTACTGGCCACATCCGCTCGATATCCCATGCGCTGCAACAGGTGCAAGGCGACCTGTTGGTTGACCACATTGTCCTCAGCGAGCAAAATCCTCAGCGGTACGCGCTGTGATAAGTTCGAGTCAAACGCTTTTTCGAGGGAAACATTCGGCTTAACTTTAATCGGCTGTCCCACCAAAACCTGAATCAGAGCATCGTGGAGTTGGAATTGTTTAATCGGCTTGGTCAGGAAAGCGGCAAAGTTAGCGCTGAGTGCGGGGTCGCTGATATGGGGTTTGCCGATAGAAGTCAGCATGACTAAGGGTAACTTTTGGTAGCCCGGTTGCTCGTGAATTTTAGCCCCCAGTGTCACTCCATCCATCTGGGGCATCTGCATATCCAAAATAGCCAGGTCAAAGGCTTCCCCTTGACTCAGCCAGTTCAGAGCCTCCGCACCCGAACAGGCGGCGCGGGTCAACATTCCCCAGGACTGACCTTGCAGCATTAAAATTTGTCGATTGGTCGCATTATCGTCAACGATTAACAATCGCTTACCGGCTAGCTGAGGTTGCGTAACATCTAAATCGGTAGAGGCAGCACTGTATACGGCATGAGTGACGACAGTAAAGCAAAAGGAAGACCCTTTACCCATTTCACTTTCGACCCAGATTTTGCCCCCCATCATTTCGCACAATCGCTTGCAAATGACTAAGCCAAGACCTGTACCACCATAGTTGCGACTTGTCGAGGAATCAACCTGACTGAAGGGTTTGAATAAGCGGTCTAAGCGATCGGGAGGGATGCCGATCCCTGTATCCTTGACAATGAATTGAATCTCGTAATAGGGGTGTAGAGACGAATCAACTCCTAAATTCCACACTTGCCCCCCGACACCCTTGGCCGTGACGGAAATCGTGACTTCTCCTGCCTCGGTGAACTTGACGGCGTTACTGAGCAGATTAACCAGAATTTGACGCAAGCGAGTCACGTCTCCAGCAATGGTACTGGGAGTTTTGGGGTCAATCAGATAGGCTAACTCCAGACCTTTTTCTGACGCTCTAGCAGCTAGCAGGTCGAGGGACTCTTCAATACAGGTACGCAGCCTAAACGGTTGTTCTTCGAGTTCCAGCTTGCCGGACTCGATTTTGGAAAAGTCGAGAATATCGTTAATGATCGTGAGGAGTGCCTCGCCACTGTTGCGAATCGTTTCAACGAAGTTCGCTTGTTGAGACTTCAGCTCGGTGTCGAGCAGCAGCCCGGTCATGCCAATCACCGCGTTCATAGGCGTGCGGATTTCGTGGCTCATCGTCGCGAGAAATTCGCTCTTGGCTCGGTTCGCTGACTCTGCGAGTTCTTTGGCTTTCTCTAGGGCAATATTCTGTTCGGAAAGTTGCTCGCGTTGGCGCTTTTCTTGTTCTAAGAGGCGAGCTTGGGCAATGGCAATTCCGACTTGGTCGGCGACAGCTTCCAACAGCTCAACTTCCTCTGGAGTCCAGTCTCGTAACGAGTCGTATTGATGCAGACCGATCGCTCCATTGGGTTCTCCCTGATACGAAGTACGAATCGCCAGCATCGAGCGCAGCCCGAGTTGCTGGCAGAGTGGCAAAGCCGCTTGCAGCAGTGGGTCCGCGTGGACGTTCGAGGACGCGATCGCGCGATCTTGAGTCAGCATGCGCTCGGCATGCGGATTGCCAGTTACGGGCACCGTCAAGTCCAAAATTGAATCGTAGCCCGATTCTAAATACTCAGCAACAATAGGAATTTGTGGAGTCGGTGTAGCAACGTAAGTATGAATGATGCAGCGGTTGACGCGAAAGGCGCGACCGATTTGAGTTGCTGTAATCTGAAAGATTTTCTTAGAGTCTAGGCTTTGGCGGATTTCTTGGGTAATTTGCTTGAGCAAGATGGCTCGATTAATCTCTCGTTGCAAAGCCGATTGACTTTCGCGCAGACCTTCCTCTGCCCGTTTGCGCTCGAACAGTTCGGCGTTTACCTGTTCGTAGAGTTCCGATTGGTGAACTGCGATCGCAACTTGCGTCGCCAATTGCTGCAATAGCTCAACTTCCAGCGATTTCCACGGCCGAGCTCCAGAACAGTGATGGGCAATCAGCAATCCCCACAACTTCTCGCCTTGCAAAATTGGTACCGTTAAGCTAGCCGTAACTTGGAGCTGAGCCAAAAACTCAACGTAGCAAGGTATTAAGTTAGCCGTATACACATTCTCAACAATACCGACATGGCCTTGCAGATAGAGTTGAACATAACTTTTGCCAAAGCAAGGGTCATGAATCGTCGTTCCCAGAACTGCCGTTAAGCCCTCGCGCACGGACTCCACCACCACCAATCCACTCCAGTCTGGATTGAACCGGTAAATCACAACCCGATCCGTCTGGAGGAATTGACGTACTTCCGTTGCCGTAGTGGCAAGAATTTCATCGAGTTCCAGAGACTGACGAATTCGCACCAGCATCGCATTGGTTAACCCTTCCCGTTCCGCTTGCTGTCGCCACACGACCTCAGCCTGCTTGCGTTCGGTAATGTCAGAAAATGAGGTGACGACCGCATTGGGTTGAGTTTCACCCGGTCGAAACAACGGTTGGGAATTCACCAAAATCCAAGTGAGCGTTCCATCCGATTTGTGAATGCCCATCACAACGTCGGATTGGGGTTTGCCCGTGTGTAGAGTGACCATGGAGGGATGGTCTTCCCCTAGGAAAGGAGAACCATCTTCATGAATGCTTTGCCAGCGCGGATCGACGGATGTCCGTCCCATCATCTCTTGAGCTGTCAGTCCGAGGATGCGTTCGGCACTCGCATTACAGGCGACAATCGCACCATCTGCTTGCTGAAGCACAATCCCCTCGGCCATCACAGCAATTAAGGAGCGATAGCGTTCCTCGCTTGCCCGCAGGTTTTCCTCCGTGCATTTGCGCTCAGTGATGTCGCGCACGATGCAAACAGCCTCATCAGCACCGCTTTTAACAATCCGCACCTCATAACTTTTTACCCCTTCAGCGGTGGGCGAGTCTTGCTCATAGGTTTGCTGTTGTCCTGTCTCAACGGCACGCTGCAAGAGTTCGAGGTGACGCTCTTTGGATGCTTCAACGAGCGATATATCCTGTAACGGCTTTCGGACTATCGCTCCGTTACTATCAGCGGCATTGAAATCCAAATAGGTACCATCTACCCGCTGTCGGAACATCAGATCTGGGATGGCATTTAACAGCGCGTGTATCTGCTCTTGGCTTTGACCGAGAGCTTGCTGAGCGTTAACCTGCTCGGTAATGTCGGTATGAGTACCGACGATGCGAACAACCCGTCCGTCAGCGTCTCTGAGATGCGTGGCGCGTGCCAGCATGTAAACGGTAGAGCCGTTTTTATGACGGAAGCGCTGCGTCACTTGGAAGTACGATATCTTGCCGGATTCGTACTCCTCGAAACGTTTTAAGGTCGCAATGCGGTCTTCTTCAAAGACGACTTTTTCCCAAGAACTTAACTCATTGGGCAGTTCGTGGTCGAGGTAGCCGAGCATCTCCTTCCAGCGGGGAGAGTAGTAGATTTCGCCCGTGGCCTGATTCCAATCCCACAAGCCGTCTTGAGAGGTATGGGTGATTAATTCCAAGCGTTCTTTCGCCGCTTTTAACTCATCCTCGGCGCATTTGCGTTCGCGCAGCGCGGCTTGCCGTTCGCTAATATCTTCAATGACTTTCACGAAGTAGTCCGGTTCGCCATTCGGTTTTCGCAGTAGTGAGTGCGTCAGGTTGACCCAAACGATCGAGCCATCTTGGCGAACGAAACGCTTCTCCAGAGTATACGTTTGAATTTCACCCGCTAACAATTGGTTTTTGTAGCGTCTATCTGTCTCGACATCTTCTGAGTACGTAATCTCTAAGAAGCTTTTTGTGGTTAATTCAGTCTGAGTGTAACCAACAATCTCGCAAAACTTTTGATTGACTCGAACAAATCGACCATCACTACACCGAGCATGAGCTAGACCCACCGCCGCTTGTTCAAAGGTCGCGCGGAATCGTTCTTCACTCTCTTGTAAAGCCGTGTCTCTCGACTGGCAATCGTTGAATGAATCTGCTGTAAACTTGCCATTCTCGCCGATTGTGCTGAGCGAGGATGATGGTGTCTGAGCGTGTAATTGCGCCTTAATCTGCTTGAGTTGGCTGGCTTGCGTCTCAACAGTTTGCTGCAATTGTTCGATCGCTTCAAACAGTGTCACTGGATCGAGCGCGCGCAACATCTCCTGTTCCGTCAAAACTCCCAACCATTCGTCTTTCGACCCCCGCACGATTAACGGTTGCATCTGCCACGAGTGCAACATGGCTTGCATCGCTTCCCATAACGACTGTTGCGAACTCAGGCTCAACCACGATGTCTTCATCACCATTTGCGCCTGGGTTTTTGAGAGATCGAGACCTAACAGCGATAGCTGAACTAACTGAATCAGGTCGCGTTCTGTAATAATTCCCACGGGAACTGAAGATGGGGAAGAAGACGCGGAGAGGGGAAGATGGCGAGAGGCTTGTAGAGACAGTCCCATGTCCCCGTGTCCCCACAGCTTTGCCTCCTCATCTGTTCCTACATCCTCGCGTTCTCTTGCCTCGGTCAACACGATATAACTCACGCGATGGGTGAGCATGAGATGAGCAAGGGTCAGAACCGAGGTTGTTAATGGGGCTTGAATGACTGAAGTTGCCATTACTTCCCAAACCCGTCGTCCTTTGAGGAGCTGAAAGGGTGGTAACGTTCGACAAATGCTTTGAGCAGATATTATCCCCAGCAATTGGCCATTCGGATCTAATAGGGGTAAGTTCCGAATGTGATGCTGGCGGAAAATCGAGAGGACGGTAAACAGATTGCAGGACTCTGAGGGCGTGAGCGTCACGACTGAGCGTCTCATGACATCCGCAATCTTGGTTTCTCCCAGATTAACGGCGGACGCCATGAGACGAACGAGGTCTCGTGCCGTAAATACTCCAACTAACTGGTCGTGTTCCATCACTAAGACGCAGTCAGTCGGTGCTGTCGTTCGATGAGTTGCGATCGCGTCTGGTACAGTATTGGATGCGATCGCTGTTTGACTGAGTATCGCTTGGGCAGAGTTCTGAGTGTCCCGAAAAACAATTGACCCAGAACCGGACAAGGTAGCAGGGTTTTGTCCTTGTCCCATCAAAGGAATGGCATCTACTACCGAGCGATCGGAGGGAATGGTGAGAGGATGGTAGTCAATTACCTGATCGAGGTTAGGTAAAGCGACAGAAGGGGTGTCAGGTTGCATATTGCTCTATCTTATTCAGTCGGGAGATAGATGCCGGGTCTATCTCGGTTATACTTCATAAACTTTTCTTTATCAGAAGTATTACTTAAAGAAACGAAAAAACATTTTAATTTTTCGATGAACTAGTTCTCTCTACCGGTAGATACGTGGCGTGCAGGCATTAAGTTAATGCGATCGCGTCGAAGAGGGGTACGTTGGTAAGCGATCGCCTCATACGGCATTAGTAGTCCCCAGAGAAATTATCTCGACGTTGCTAAAATAACTAAAATGCTATGTAATATCTTACTTAGATTTTTTTAGATGTAGGAAAAATTGGCTGCTAGAGAGAGAATAAGTTGCTAGCTATTTTTCCGTTTATTATTGCCATTTTATCTCTCGACTTCAGCACCGTTTAGTATAACTTGCATTCGGTATGAGCGTGATGTGTGGCATACTACCAAAGTCCATACACCAAGTTCATTGTGTTGATATGTCGTTGATGCAAAAACAAACAACAGATGCAATAGATCTGGATGCCTATTTTCAACGCATCGGCTACAGTGGCGAGCGCACGCCGACACTTAAAACTCTTCAGTTAATTCACCAGCATCACGCAGAAGCTATAGCATTCGAGAACCTCAATTCATTTCTCCAACAACCTGTTCTTCTTGATGCCACATCCCTACAGAAAAAGCTGATCTGCGAGGGACGTGGTGGCTATTGTTTTGAGCAGAATCGGCTGTTTCGGTCAGTCTTGCTCGCCCTTGGCTTTCAGGTTACAAATCTGGCAGCGCGAGTGTTGTGGAATCTTCCAGAAGGGACAATCACTCCCCGCAGCCACATGTTGCTTCAGGTGGATATTGATGGAGAGAAATACATTGCAGATGTTGGATTTGGAGGATTAACGCTGACTGCACCATTGTCTCTTACTCCGGACATCGAGCAGAGTACACCCCATGAACCGTTTCGATTGATCGTAGTTGACCACACCTATATCATGCAGGCCTATATCGGTCAGGAGTGGAAATCCATTTACCGTTTCGATCTTCAAAAACAACAACTCCCCGATTATGAGGTCAGCAATTGGTATGTTTCCACCCATCCCAACTCACTGTTTGTCACTACATTGATTGCGGCTAGGCCTGATAAAAATTGTCGATATGCCTTGCGAAATAACCACTTGACAACGCATTACTTGAATGGTCAAACAGAACAGCGCGTACTGAGTACGGTGACAGATTTGCGTACCGCGCTAGAGGATGTATTCGGATTGACGTTACCCGCGATCGCTAATCTCGACAGCGCCCTGCAACAGCTAGTGCAGCAAATCGATTGAGGGCTACTACAAGATTGGCGATCGCATCCTAAACTTTTTTTCCACTGCTTGGCTTTTTGGCTCTTTTATAGTACAAGTGTTCTATATTTAGCCAGTGAGCCGCTTTCTCGTATGAAAGAACTGCAAGCAGGAATTCAACTCGTGCGGAGTAAGTACCTTCGGCAGCACCGTCGTCCGGTTCCGAAAAAAAAGGCATTGAAACCAAAAGCGGTGAAGGCACTGCCACCGCAACTGAGCGAACGACCGAAACCCGTTTTAGCCTTCCCTGTCAATTCGACGCTTGAGGTGTTGCAGCGACGAACGGTTGAAGGATTGAAACGCCTGAAGCATCAAGAGTTGCGGATTAATCAGCTTTCAGCAGAATTAGAAACGGCCATGGTGGAGTTTAAAGCCATCGCGTCTGAAATTAACCACGACTGGAAAGCCTTTCAAGCCGTGCGGGAGCCGAGAAATGCGATCGCAGAAATTTGTGAATACCAGAAAGTGAACGTTCCAACCATCCACCAAAAACCCTCTGGCTCATTTGTTCTAACCTCGCGCACGATAGATTTATTCAAAGCCGAACGAGAAGCTGCAATCCTAGCTCAGACACTACGACATCGAGCGAAACGAAAGCGAGCTAAGGATTAGCGCCGTTAGGCACTAATCCTCTTGCATAAATCCCAAAAGGGCGTTAGCGAAGCGGTAGCGAGGAACGAGCGTCAGCATTTGCGGATAAAAACCCTGTTCCGTAAGCTTTTAGTCCTCTTAAGAGGACTTGAGCTATTAGCCAGGGGTTTAAACCCCTGGCGGTTGTTGCAACTGCTTCAAGATGTCAGAAATTTCGCCAACGTTAAGAAGCCTGTGAACGAAACAAACATCAATGCAACACCGTTACATGCGATGAATCCGCTGGATCGATTTTCCGATCGCGCGGAGGATTATGCTAAGTACAGACCGAGTTACCCAGAGGAGGCGATCGCACTCATCTTAGAGGGACTCGGGCATCCCTCTCAACTCGTTGCCGCAGATATTGGTGCGGGTACGGGTATCTCCTCGCGTCTTTTAGCCCAACGCGGAGTGCGTGTAATTGCGATCGAACCCAATGCCGCCATGAGAGCATCAGCTGAACCCCATCCCTTGGTTGAGTTTCGCGATGGCAGTGCAGAAGCGACGAATTTAGGCGATCGCTCCGTTGATGTAGTAACCTGTTTTCAGGCATTTCATTGGTTTGACCCCGAACCGACGCTTTCAGAATTTCACCGCATTCTCAAGCCCTCTGGACGGTTAGCCCTGGTATGGAACGATCGCGATACAGACGATGAATTCACTCAAGGCTTCACGCAACTCGTGAAGATTGCATCTAATAATCATCCGGCAGAATCACGCCTTGTTTCCGTAGAGCCACTGCTTTCTAGCCCCCTCTTTCCTGATGTCCGTCGCTACACCTTCGCCTATCGACAAAAGTTAGATTTAGAAGGACTGATTGGTCGTGTGAGAAGTGTCTCCTATATTCCTCAAGCAGGGCCTGCATTGGAGCAATTAATCTCTGGGTTAAAAGAGTTGCACAGCCGCTTTTGTGACGAAAATGGCTTTGTCTACATGACCTATCACACAAGCGTTTACCTAGCTAATCTAGAGAATCCCAGTAACTAGATGAGGCAGACAGAAATCAGTGAGCAGTGGCCAGTGGCCAGTGAGCAGTGACCAGTTTTTGCGTACAGTTACCTTGTAGAGACGCGACATGTTGCGTCTCTCGAAAAATACCTAGAATACAGACATTATCGAGTCTTTGCGATCGCTCTTAAAAAAACCCGATGAGTGAGCCACAACTTCAATGGCAAGTTTCGCCACTACCTGAAATACCTCAGTGGTTCTTGGAAGCC
>DATNPC010000664.1:0-2866 GCA_036703375.1 Allocoleopsis sp. | reverse complement strand
ATTCACCGACATTATCGCCAAAATCGAGCGAGCTAGACCCGATGTGGTGTTTAATACCCTCAACGGCGATAGTAACGTGGCGTTTTATCAGCAGTATCACGAGTCGGGAATTACAGCGTCGGAAATTCCCATCATGGCTGTGAGCATCGCCGAGGCAGAATTTCAACAAATTGGTGCAGCCGCGACGGGTCATTACGCCTGTTGGAGCTATTTCCAGAGCTTAGACACGCCTTGTAACCGCCAATTCGTCCAGAATTTTCAAGCTCGGTACGGCAGCCAACGAGTTACATCTGACCCCATTGAAGCCACCTACACTCAGATTTATCTCTGGAAGCAAGCGGTGGAACTGGCCGAATCGTTTGAGGTGGAGCGAGTGCGCGTTGCAGCAATCGGGCAGGGTTTTGACGCGCCTGGAGGATTTGTCCGCATCGAGTCCAACCATCACGTCTCGAAAGCTTGCCGCATCGGGCGAGTGTTGCCCACAGGACAAGTTGAGATACTTTGGAGCAGCGAAAAGCCCATTCGACCCTTCCCTTGGTTAGGGGTTGAACAGGCCAATGCGAGCAATTCCAACGTGGTGATTGCCCTACTCGCTGAAGCCAGTCAAGGCATTCACAAAGCTTGCCAATCCGAGCAAAAGTCCCGCGAATTAGAAGCGACGAAGGCTGATTTGCAGCGAGAAATTGCGAAGCGTCAACGAGTAGAAGCCGTCTTGAGCGACTCCAGCGCAGAACTGCAAGCGTTGTTTGCCGCGATTACTGATGTTGTCGTCGTTCTCGACGCACAAGGCCGCTATCTCAAAATCGCTCCTACGAATCTCGCTCTGTTATACCAACCTGCTGACGAACTCATTGGCAAGACGCTACACGATGTTTTCCCCCCCACACAAGCCAGCCGCCTGATTGAGGCGATAAGAAAAGCTCTAGAGACTCACGAGACGGTCGATGTTGAATATAGCTTGATGGTTGAGGAGAAAGAAGTTTGGTTCGCGGCCAATGTTTCACCCTTGTGTGGGGACTCCGTGATTTGGGTGTCGCGGGATATCACCGAGCGCAAGCAAGCCGAGGAGATACTGCGCCAGCAAAAAGAGCTGCTGCAAACGATCTTCGACCACATTCCCGTGATGGTGACGCTGTATGATGCTAAAGGTCAGATTCAGTTGGTCAATCGGGAGTTAGAGCGTGTCCTCGGTTGGTCTTTAGCCGAACTCGCAGACTGCAATGTATCCGCTCAATGCTACACCGATCGAGAATGCTGTCAGCAAATATGGCAGTTGATGCTGGAACCGACGGGAAAGTGGCAGGACTTCAAAACGAAGACTCGCTCTGGACGAGTTGTCGATATTTCCTGGGCGAATATTCGGCTATCTGATGGTACGAGGATTGGCATCGGTCAGGATATCACGGAGCGCAAGCGGGCAGAGGAGGCATTGCGCTCTAGCGAGGAACGCTATCGCTCGGTAATTGCTGCACTGGCAGAGGGCATTGTCCTCCAGCAAGCAGATGGCAACATTACGGCTTGGAATGATGCAGCCCAAAAAATTCTGGGGCTATCGGAGGAGCAGATGAAGCAGTTGCCTGCGATCGCTCCCATCTGGCAAGCTATTCACGAAGATGGTTCTCCGTTTCCTGGCGAAAAGTACCCAGCAATGGTGACGCTGGATACGGGCAAACCTCAATCCAATGTGGTCATGGGCATTCACAAACTGGATGGGAGATTGACCTGGATTTCCATGAATTCCCAACCGCTGTTTCACCCTGGTGAAACCACACCTTACGCTGTCGTTACCTCATTTTCCGATATCACGGAGCGCAAGCGGGTAGAAGAGGAACTGCGGAAAACGGAGGAACGATATCGCAGCATCTTTGAAAACAGCGATGAGGGTTTGTTTCAAACGACACCAGAGGGCGGCTACATTAGTGCCAATCCAGCGCTGGCGAGAATTTTCGGCTACAGTTCCCCTGAAGACTTAATTGCCAATTTAACAGATGTCGATCGCCAACTTTACGTCGATCCCGAACAACGAGCTGCATTTTTAACCCGGATGGCAGAAGACGATATGGTATCCAATTTTGATTACCAAGTCTATCGCAAAGATGGGAGCATCATTTGGGTTTTAGAAAATGCCCATGTCGTTCGCGATGCCAAGGGAGAAATTCTGTACTTTGAAGGCAGTATTGTCGATATTACACAGCGGAAAATCTGGGAAGAAGCCCTGCGTTATCAACAGGAATGTACAGAAGATTTGCTATTAAATATTTTACCCGCACCGATCGCTCAACGGTTAAAACGAGCAGAAAACACGATCGCAGATAGTTTTGCTGATGTTACCGTTCTCTTTGCCGATCTGGTGAACTTTACCGAAATTGCGGCTCAAATCCCTCCGAGTAAATTAGTAGATTTACTCAATCGAATATTTTCTCGATTTGATTATTTGTCGGAGAAGCACGGTTTAGAGAAAATCAAAACGATTGGAGATGCCTACATGGTTGTGGGCGGACTACCAACACCTCGACTCGATCATGCAGAAGCGATCGCAGAAATGGCCTTGGATATGCAACGGGAAATCGCTAACTTCAAACGAGATCGAAGTGCATCTTTCTGCCTGCGGATTGGTATTCACACCGGGCCAGTGGTAGCTGGTGTAATTGGTATGAAAAAGTTTACCTATGACCTCTGGGGCGATACCGTAAATGTGGCTAGTCGAATGGAATCTCAGGGAGTTCCAGGCGGTATTCAAGTCACCGCTACAACTTACGAGCGTTTGAAAGATAAGTACTTTTTAGAGCGACGCGGTACTACATTTGTCAAGGGAAAGGGACAAATGGTTACGTATTGGCTGACGGGGAGAAAAAAGGCTGGCCAG
>DATNPC010000663.1:0-7693 GCA_036703375.1 Allocoleopsis sp. | reverse complement strand
TGCCACCGAAGATTGCGACAAATAGCACGCTTTGAGCCAAAATTCCTGGAGCTAAAAAATCCAAATAGCGGAGATCGCCGGTCGGGATAGCCCGAACCCTGGTAAATACCTGTCCAAATATTAGCAACCACAGAGCTGGCTGGACTGCACGAGTCACTAGTTCAGTCGGATCGTGGCGTAGTTTGCGAACTTCTAGTTCCGCAACGACTAACGTTTTATCAACGAGTTCGATCGCTGCCTCTACAATATTAGCCGGACGCGCTCTCGCCGACTTAGCCCAATCGTCTGGCTGTACGCCTGGTTCTTGAAACGTCACGATAATTTCCTCCCAGTGCTAATTGGTCACCCGTATAGTGAATGAATACGTCATCCAAGGTTGCCCCACTCTTACCCAATGAGGCTTTCAACTCGGCTGGTGTACCGCTGGCAATTACCCTGCCTTGATGCATAATCGCCACCCGACTGCACAAACTATCGGCTTCTTCCATAAAGTGAGTGGTCAAAACAACTGTTGTGCCATAGTTATCGCGTAGCTGCCTCACCTGTTCCCATACCGCAGCACGGGCTAAGGGGTCTAGCCCAACGGTTGGTTCATCCAAAAATAAGACCAGAGGTTGATGCAAAATCGATTGGGCAATCTCCAGCCTGCGAATCATGCCACCAGAGTATTGATGGACTAACCGATTTGCCACATCCTGTAAACCCATAAACACCAACGCCTGACGCACCCGTGCTTCCCGTTCTCGGCGCGGAATGTTGTACAGCTTGGCAAAAATCAATAGATTTTCGTAGCCCGTTAGGGTGTCGTCGGCGGAGAGGGCTTGAGGAACATAGCCAATGCGCCACCTCACCTCAGCCGCTTGCGATTTAATATCAAACCCAGCAATTTTGGCGCGTCCCGAAGTAGGCGGCAGCAGTGTCGTTAGCATTTTAATCGCAGTACTTTTGCCAGCCCCATTGGGGCCGAGTAACCCAAATACCTCCCCCGCTTCTACAGCGATGGTTAACCCATCGACTGCGGTCATCTTGCCAAACTGGCGTGTCAGCCCCTGCGTTTCTAAAATCGGTTTTCTGTTACCGACTGGTTCTTGAATGCTCCCCGATCGATCGGTCAGATTAGCCATGGACACCCTTTATCCCCTTACCATCACTTTTGTTCGTTCCCTTGTCTCGGCGTCTTGGCGTCTCGTCCAGAGCGACCTCCTTCAGCCTGAACGCCAGGTTTCACCTCCACCTTGGCACCGGGGACTAGATTGAACTGACCATCAGTTACGACTTGCTCGCCCGGTTTCAACCCTTGTTTAATCACCGTCTCACTCCCAACGGTATTGCCCACCGCTACCGTCCGCAGTTCCACGGTTTTATCCGGTTTGACGACATAAACAAACTGACCGTTTTGCCCTATTTGTAAGGCTTGAGAGGGTACCGCGATCGCATTGGGTTCTTGGGCCAGTCTCAATACCACATTGACGAACTGCCCTGGCGATAACCGTTCTTGAGCATTGGCAAAGGTACCTTTGAGTTTAATCGTGCCTGTTGTCGGATCGACCCCACTATCGATAAACGTCAGTTCGCCTCGTTCGGGATGCCCTTCATCTTTGGGAATCAGTGCATCGACTTCCAACCTTTTGCCATCAGCCATATACGTTTTCAGGTCTGGCAGCATGCGTTGGGGAATCGTAAACGATACATAAATGGGGCGAACCTGACTAATCGTAATTAGTGGATTGGTATCGTCCGCCTTAACCAGGTTGCCGCGATCGATCTGAAGCGAACCCGTGCGACCATCAATCGGGGAGTAGATCGAACTATAGGACAGTTGTACCCTAGCATTGTCGATCGCGGCGGCATCGGCACTGAGTGCGGCTTGGGCACTTGCGACATCGGACTTCGCTGCGCCTACGGCGGCTACGGCATTTTCCACCGCATTGCGATCGGCCTCAACGGTTGCCTGCTGCGTTGTGGCCCCCGTGCTAAACTGATCGGCCTGTTCTTTGCTCACAGCACCCTGACGATATAAGGTCTGATAGCGTTGGGCTTGGGCTTGGTTATTGTTTGCCTGCGCTTGGTCTTTAGCCAGGTTGGCTTTCGCTTGGTTTACTTGCGCGATCGCTTGTGCTACTTTGGCTTGAGCTTGTTGCAACTGAGCAATATCTTTTCCTCGGTTGGCTTCAGCTTGCTTGAGCGCAGCTTGTAAGGAACGGGAATCAATGGTGAACAAGAGGTCGCCTTTTTTAACCGCTTGACCTTGTTTGAAATAAACGCCCGTCAGTTGTCCTCCCACCTGTGACTTGACAGATACAGTAGAGAATGAGTTCACAGTTCCCGTACCCTGTATCTCAATGGGAATGGTTTTCTGAGTCACAGTGGCAACGACAACCGGTACAGGTCGTTTCTTCCCCGCTCCCGCTTTCTCCGATCTCATAGATTTGGCATCGGTAGCTGCACAAGCAGACAAGCAGGTTAGACCAATCAGCAGCAACCCGAGGCGGACGCCCAGAAAAGAACCTAACAGCGAAAGACGCCTAGGAGTTCGAGCAATAGGATACGGAAGGATTGTCTCCAATCGACGGTAACGATAGCTCATAGTAGCGGATGGAGGATAGGAAAAGGCATGACAGAGCTTAGGCTTAGGCTTGGCTCGCAGCACTTACAGCAGTTTTCTACAGGAGTGAAGTACAGGCAGGACGCACAGCGGTGAACCCTGATGCTGACTGTAGTTCATCCAAAAAGCAAATTGCTGTAACAGGAACATTCACAGTAATTAGTTAGATGAGCTAACTGTTAGCTTTACATATAATAGCCCGTCCGCTCGCTCCTACCTATGTCAAAGAGTTGTCAAAGAGTAGAAGATTGTCATGGATGCCACCACGATGGTCTTAATGTTCAGGAAACTAACAACCCCATGAGTTCGGAGCAACCCTCTAAAGCAATAACCCCAGAGCAATGCGCGACTGAGGTGATGGAAACGATTCCCGTGGTGATGCAGTTTTTGCGATCGCAAATGCGAAGCAACAATTCACCGGATTTATCAGTACCTCAATTTCGCGCACTCGCGTTTTTAGACCGTTATCCCGGCGCTTCGCTGTCGGCCATGGCAGAGCATTTAGGGGTAACTCGCGCTACGGCTTCTGCTATAGCAGAACGTTTAGTCCAGCGCAACTTAGTCGATCGGCGCGAACGTCCAGAGGAACGCCGACATATCGTTCTAAAACTCACTCAATCCGGTTCGGAGTATCTTCAGCAAGTTCGCAACACCAGCCGTGCTGAAACTGCCAAGATGTTCGCTAGCCTGTCGGCAAAGCAACGGCAACGTATCGTTGAGGGACTATCGATTCTCAGGGAAGCGATCGTACCAACCGCATCGGATTTGAACGGAAATGCAGGTAGCAAGGATTAAATTGCGGAATTCAAGGCTACTTCGTACTCGGTACTACCTAGAACATAGCTGAAACTTCAAACTTTAAACGTCGATCACTGTCAGCAGATAGAGGCTCGTTGGCCTTGGCTTTTCTACAGTAGAGATTAAGTGTGTAGAACTCAACGGAAACTCATGGCAGTACAGAGTAAAGAAAGTTCCATCACAGACCAAGTGAACGAAGCGATCGCGACAGCTACTCAAATCGCTGCTTCTGCGGCTAAGTTTGCCTCTGCAGCAGCGCAGGTTGCGGCTGACGACATTACAGGCCACACCATTGCTATGGGAAAAACCGTTGGGCCTGCAACCCAGCAATTTGTGGAGCAAGGGACAGAGACGGTAGGCAGAATTGTGACTCCCATTGCTGAAAATCCGTTAATAAAATTCGCCGCTAAAGTTCCAGGTATCAATTGGCTATTGGCTGCATTGGGTCATGTTGATGTAGACAAAGCTCAGAGCGAGGTAGACAAGCTGCGGCAGGAATACCCTCTAGAGACACCCGAACAGCTGGCTCACCGCATCATGGTTGATAGCGCCTTGAAAGCCGGGGGAGTGGGATTACTGACTAACTTTATACCTCCTGTGGCGCTAACTCTGTTTGGCATCGAGCTAGCGGCGCTTACGGCACTCCAAGCTGAGATGATTTATCGCATTGCTGCGGCTTACGGATTTCCGCTGAACGACTCAACGAGACGGGGTGAAATCCTGGCAATATTTGCTTTATCAGTTGGCGGTTTTGGAGTACTCAAGAGCGGGCTAAATTTTGTAGAACTCCTTCCTGTAATTGGTGCAGGAGTTGGAGCGTCTTCTAACGCAGCTTTGCTTTACTCGTTAGGATATGTTGCTTGTCGATTCTATGAAGCGAAGAGGAATTCTCCTGCAACATAGCCTTCAGGAATCCATGTTTTTTTGTTCATGGTTCATCGCTCTCAAGAAGCAATGAACCATGAACTATCAACTATGAACGAGCAACCTCTCCCGTTTACTTCAGTTGTAGGATGGGCTGAATGCTTACGCTAGAGAAGGTTTACCTTCTCTAACGTTCTTGGGGCTTCATTCTCCAAATTCGTTCTAAGGTTTCAATCTGCTGAAGTAAAATAGCTGCCCGACGGGCGCGATACCTTCTGTATTGAAGCCCTGCTAAGACATAGCCGAGGAATAAAAAAGCAACAAAGACCCCTCCGACAGTGTTATTGAGTTCCGGACTTTCTGCTACAGAACTCGGTTGATTTAAGTTGTTAGTTTGAGACGCTCCTGGAATAGGAGAGTCGGGTTGAGATGACGGACTCTGGGGAACGTGACTCTCCTGTGTTAATGCTTGATTTTGCGTTCCCTTACGATTGGTATCCTGGCGGCTTCCGGGGTTATTGACTAAAGGTTGCGTCTCTTTGATGTTGGCTTGAGGCTCTGCAGCAAAGGTATAAGCTTTGTGACCTGGTGCAAGCAAGAGCGAGGTAGCAACAGAGATCGTAATGAAATTAAATAATTTGTTTTTCATAGCTGCTCGATCGCCTATTTCGCCGCTAAGGACTCGAAACCACGCTACAAACACGTCCAGACAGACAAAATACGGTTCTCTGCTCTCTGAAAACACAAAAACCGTAAATATTCTGTAGCGTTTGTAACCATAATAACTTTGGTGGTAAGAGCGGCAGCCTCGATCGAGAAGAATTGATACATACTTTTTGAAAAATTTATATATCCAGGCTTTATGTATAATCTGATACAGAATTAGGCCTGTCGGAATTGGTGCAATCAGATACATTTCCCACCCGATAGATGTTGAAGGACCTACATTAAGTGCTGAAGAAAGTTTTAATCATCGGGGCAATCGCCCTGTTGCTGCTAAGCGGTCCTCTTACGGGTAGTGCGATGGCCCAAGCAGCAAATGCAAATCCGATCAAGATCGATAGCGGCGACACAGCGTGGATGTTAGTTTCATCAGGCCTCGTCCTGTTGATGACGCCGGGACTAGCGTTTTTCTATGGAGGACTCGTGCGATCGCGCAACGTCCTCAACACCATGATGATGAGCCTGATCCTCATGGCCATAGTTGGTGTAACTTGGGTTTTGTGGGGTTACAGTCTCGCCTTCGAGGTTTCTGGAGTTGGTAAAAGTGGCTTTGCTCAAGGCTTTGAACAGTTCTTTGGCGGCCTCAATTGGATGTTTTTGAATGGCGTTGCCTTTGACAAACCCGATCCCATTGGCTACGCCCCTACGATCCCACATCAGGTCTTCATGGTGTACCAGATGATGTTCGCCATCATCACTCCAGCCCTGATTTCAGGCGCGATCGTTGAGCGGGTGAGTTTCAAGGCGTATTTCTGGTTCGTCATCATTTGGTCTACTGTGATCTACTCTCCCTTAGCTCACTGGGTTTGGGGAAAAGGCTGGATTGGTGCGATGGGAGCCTTGGATTTTGCCGGAGGTACAGTCGTCCATATTAGTTCGGGTGTATCTGCCGTAGTAGCAGCTTGGGTGATTGGTCCGCGCAAAACCTATCCCGAACAACCGGCTGCACCGCATAATGTTCCATATGTTTTACTGGGAATTGGTTTACTCTGGTTTGGCTGGCTCGGATTTAACGGTGGTAGCGCATTAGCATCAGGAGGGCTGGCAACCGTAGCATTTGTTGCAACAGTAGTAGCAACGGCTGGAGGCGGTCTAACTTGGGTCATTCTAGAGTGGGTGCTTAGAGGTAAGCCCACAGCGTTGGGAATCGCTACCGGCTTTCTCGCCGGCTTAGTCGGTATTACCCCGGCAGCAGGATTCGTGACTCCGATTGGAGCCATTCTCATCGGCTCTATCACCTCTGTTTGTTGTTTCTTTGCCGTCAGCCTGCGTGCCAAGTTCCAGTTTGACGATTCTCTGGACACCTATCCCGTACACGGAGTCGGTGGTACAGTGGGCGCAATTCTGACTGGTATCTTTGCGACCAAAGCAGTGAATAGTGCTGGCAATAACGGTTTACTGTTTGGGAATCCCTCGCAATTATGGGTACAGATTGTGGGGGTTGTTGCAACTTACATCTTTGCTGCTATTGGCACCTTTATTATCCTCAAGCTTCTAAGCTTCGTTATGGATTTGCGAGTCAAACCCTCGGAAGAAGAACAAGGTTTGGATATTAACGAACACGGTGAAGAAGGTTACGGAGAGGAATTTGCTGCTGGCCTCGGTATTGCTGGAGCCACTGGCGAATTACGATAAATTCAACGGCTGTCCTTACCATTAACAAAAAAGGAAACCGGGAACGGGGAACAGAGCAATCTTGCAGTTCGCCGTTCCCGTTTTTGTCCTCCTTGTCTTCCTGAGTTGGTTTGAGTAGGGAGTGCAATACCACCTAAAATCTGATTCAAACCAGATACTGGATCTAATCAAGTGTCCGCTTCCTCAAAGACCTTTCCTGTTTGGGCGTTGTTCTCTCTCGCTGCTAATGGACTGCTCGTAGTCGCGATCGCTTGGGCGCAACTGCGCGAGGATCGATGGTCGATCCCATCGCCCATGAGCCAATCGGTAGCGGCTACCCACTCGTCTCACTTAGAACCTGACTCCGCGTCCGAACCAGGATCGCGCCTCCATCTGAATTACCAGCAGTGGGTCGATTTGCTCGGACGGGAAGCTGAGGTGGCTGCCGAACAACAGCCTAAACATTTATCTGTACTCCTGGGCGATTCTTTGAGCCTATGGTTTCCCGCTGAAGTGCTTCCGTCCGATCGCCACTGGCTCAATCAGGGCATCTCCGGAGAAACCTCGGCAGGGCTGCTCAATCGCTTGGAGTTGATCGACCAGACCCAGCCCGAAATCATTTATGTGATGATTGGGATTAATGACCTGATTCGGGGGGTGAGAAACCAGACGATTCTGGCTAACCAAGAGCTAATCGTTCGCTACTTGCGGCGAGTTCATCCTCAAGCCAAGATAGTTGTTCAATCGATTTTGCCTCACAGCGCCGACAAAGTCACCTGGGAAGGACGCGATCGCCTGCTGGCTATCCCCAACAGCCGCATTCAAGAACTGAACCAGCAACTCAAAGCGATCGCAGAAGCAGAAGGCGCTACCTATCTCGACCTCTACCCGCTTTTTGCTGACACTAACGGTAATCTCAAAACTGAGTTAAGTACTGATGGTTTACACCTGAGTCCTCAAGGCTATTTAGTGTGGCGTAATGCCATGTTAGTCCTTAACGAACTGCTACTAGGGAAAAGTTGAAGGTGAGCAGGCTATGCAGAAGGCAGAAGGCAGAAGGCAGAAGGAGCCACTAGCGTTTTAAGATCG
>DATNPC010000662.1:0-2667 GCA_036703375.1 Allocoleopsis sp. | reverse complement strand
TTCAGAAAGGCCATCCAATTGATTGTTTCCACATTTCCCGATTCATCTGGTATCCGAGAATTGGTGTAGCCGCCCCAGGCACCGATGGTAAAGCGTGGAGTCACTCTCCAAGAGACGGTCGCACCGAAGGCATCTGTTTGGAGCGGTGAATTCACCGTTAATTGATCGTCTCCCACACCCGTACCCAATCTGCCAAAGGGAGAGTAAGCATTGAGGTAATCCAGGGCGATATTAACACTCCGGATAGGAGTGAGCGTGAGTTGCGCTCCAACGGACGTTTCTCCCAAGTCCCCTCCGAAGATTCCTCCAAAGTCCGCATTTTCTGGCAAGCTAGCGGAATAGACTCCCTGCAAACTAATGCGCGGACTAATTTGCCAATCGAATCCCAGTCCACCGCGCCCAGCACCAATACTGACCACTGGGTTGCGAAGAGCAAAGCGAGATAGCGGTCCAAAACCAGCGCTTTCCACACGATTGTCGCCCCGGAAGACGTTAACAGCGTTGACACCCACTGGTCCGACAATCAAAGCAAAGTTATTACCAATTAACTGACGGAAATTTAGATCGCTGACTACCAGCTTATTGTTTGTATCTCCCTCATATCCCAGCCGGACATCGTTCGTGAGAACTGGATTCCCGGTATTACCCTCTCCGGCTTGGAGACCAGCGAGCAAGATACTGCGAGGTCCTAATTGAGTGAAGAAACTCAATTGCACGTTGGTGATGACGTTAATATTTGTAGCCGGATCGTCCGTATCCTGGATGCCATCAACGGGGAAAAAGTCAGCTGTATTCTGACTGCGCCCCTGAATACCGATTACCGCCTGACCAAATAGTTTGGTTGTCGGAGAAAATTGATGTTCTTCGAGAAAGGTAGTACCTCGTTCCAGAGCATCCACGCCCGTTTTCAGCGTTGCTAGTTCAGGTCTAAACTCATCTAACAGTCGCTGTAACAGTTGCAAATCGTTTTGGGTGGGAACGGAACCTGTTGGGTTGGTAATGAAGCGCTCGATTTGTTGCAAACAGGCACTTAAACCTGCCGCGAATTCATAGCGCGAGATTGCCCGATTGCCCCGAAATGTACCATCGGGGTATCCAGCAATACAGGCGTAGCGTTCCACCAGACTTCGCAGTGCTTCAAAAGCCCAATCGCTTGGTTGCACGTCCCGCAACTGAGACACGTTGGTCAGTTCAGCCATGGGATCGACTTGGTCATCGCCTGGGTTGCCTAACGACGGATAGACCAGTTTGTTAGAATTGGCGCTCCCAAGTGCTTGAGCCAAAATAGAACTCGCCGCACTCGCGTTCTGCTGGAGAGATGTAGAAGTCTGGGTGGAGTTCGCAATATGTAGCTGGGGCGTTACAGCGCTCGCGACTGGGTTAGTTGTCTCAGATACTGGACTCAGGGATCGTTCGATCGCGCTTGGTGGCTGTCCATCCAGTGTCGTTTCTGCTTCACGGGTTACGTTTTGCGGGTTCGCTATCTGTGAAGTCGTTGTCTCAGATGAATCCCTGTCTAAGTTGAGTGTATGTTCAGAGTCTATTGCTTGAGCGGCCACCGGTGCAGTGAGCACGCCAGCTAAAAGTAGACCCATGTAAACCAAGAGTCTTACATATCTCATCCTCACACCCCCGTAATTTTGTCATATATCTAGGGCGTGTCATCAATTAAATGTAGAATGCTGTCAGAGCAAGGCTTTTACGGCTATAAAGCTCGAACGAGCCTGACAGCCAGAATTCACTACTGGTACGGGATGTGTAGCTAATTGATGACACGCCTTAGGGATGGAATTTCCTGAGTTCATCTTCCCACACTCGACGAAAGCCCTACTATCTTCGGTAAAAAACCTTGACAATCTAAAAAAGGATTGAGAACTAGAAAAGCAAAACTTAACCCTCCTCTCAGCGAGATACCTGCTTCTGAGAGGAGGGTCAACAAAAATGATTAGTTCAGACGTTACCTTTAGGAGACACGCTGATACTTAAGCGCCCGGAAAGTCAAGGTCGCGATCGGGCAAGACGAATTCGACGCCCTGATTCAAGCCGGAAACAGCTGGTCACTATTCACTGAAGGCTGTTGACGACTGAAGTCCTTAAATGAGCTTGAGTTTCAGCCGAGACTGGCTGGTGTCCATTTTCTGGTACAGGGCTACGCGTCTCAATTAGGCTAATCGCACGCGTGACGCTTTCAGGAAGAATCACCACTAAACCCCCCGAAGAAATCCGATCTAAACCCGCATGAATCGCGTCTGTCTCCTTGAGAATCACTTCATAGGGACAATCTGGCTTTTCTTGAACGATACCTTTAGAGATTAACTCAGCTGCCTGACCGCTCGGACGCCCTCGCAGGTCATCATCTTCTTTGATAATAATGCGATCGAAGATTTGGGCTGAGAGCCGTCCTAGGGCGATAAAGTCTTCGTCGCGTCGATCGCCAGGTCCCCCAATCACTCCGATGCGCTCTCCCGGCCAATTTTGCACAAAACTGCCCACGGCTTCGTAACTGGCGGCATTGTGAGCATAATCGACCAGTGCATGGTGACGACCGAGATTAAACAAATTCATGCGTCCCGGCGTTTGCTTCACAGAGGCCCGGAATGTCGTCAAGGCTGACCGAATCGCCTCTATAGACACGCCCTCAGCAAAAGCAGCTAAGCTCGCGGCTAG
>DATNPC010000661.1:0-7696 GCA_036703375.1 Allocoleopsis sp. | reverse complement strand
CTTGATTTGGGTCTTTGCCAGTGATGCGTCGCACTAATTGTTGCACGGCAGGGATTCGGGTGGAACCGCCTACCAGAACGACTTCATCAATATCCGCATTGCTCAGTTTGACATCCTTGAGGGCTTGTTCCACGGGAATGCGACAACGGTCTAACAAATCTGAACACATTTCCTCAAACTTAGCTCTCGTCAGAGTCATGTCGAGGTGCTTCGGGCCTTCTTGAGTGGCGGTAACGAAGGGAAGATTGATCGAAGTTTGAGTCGCGCTGGAAAGTTCAATTTTGGCTTTTTCAGCAGCTTCGGTCAGTCGTTGCAGTGCTTGCTTATCTTTGCGGAGGTCGATGCCTTCATTGCGTTGGAATTCGTTAGCAATCCAATCCACTATCTTTTTATCGAAGTCGTCACCGCCGAGGTGGGTGTCACCGCTAGTGGCTTTGACTTCAAAAACACCATCCCCTACTTCCAGAATAGAAACGTCGAAAGTGCCACCGCCAAGGTCAAACACGAGAATGGTTTCATTACTCTTTTTGTCTAAACCATAAGCGAGGGCAGCAGCCGTTGGTTCGTTAATAATGCGGAGGATTTCTAATCCTGCGATTCTGCCTGCATCTTTGGTCGCTTGTCGCTGCGAGTCGTTAAAGTAGGCAGGAACAGTGACAACAGCTTGGGTGACTTTTTCACCAAGGTATTTGCTGGCATCATCCGCGAGTTTACGCAGAACTTGAGCGGAGATTTCTTCAGGGGCAAATTGTTTCCCGGCAGCGGGACAGTCGAGTTTAACGTTACCGTTACTGTCTCGCAGAACTTTATAGGAAACTTCTGTGAGTTCAGTGGTCACTTCGTCGTATTTGCGTCCGATGAAGCGTTTGACAGAATAAAACGTGTTTTCCGGGTTCATCACCCCTTGGCGTCTGGCGATTTGACCAACGAGGCGGTCTCCTGCTTTCGTATAAGCGACAACGGAGGGAGTAGTACGCTGTCCTTCTGAATTGGCAATCACAAGGGGTTGCCCTCCCTCCATTACAGCGATACAAGAATTCGTGGTTCCTAAATCAATTCCAACTACTTTTGCCATAATACTCGACTCCTAAAACGTTTTAGTCGGGAGAAGTAGCAACAGGATTGATAGGAAATTAAGCCATGTTGAGATTATCCGATCAATCCTATCTCTTATCCAAGAAAAGTAAACGGTTGCTTACCATGTCCAAGCAGGAAGATAGGCACTTTGCTTCACTAACTTGGGCGAGAAATTTATTGTTCACTCTGCTGGCTTTGTCCGTTCAGATTCACTTTGACAACTTTGTTCTTCTCTTCCTCAGCTTTTGGCAGGGTGAGGCACAAGACACCATTTTTGAATTCAGCCTGGACTTTATCGTTTTGAATCCGGGTCGGTAAAGGAATAATCCGTTGGAATCGACCGTAGCGGAATTCCGAACGACTCATGCCTTTATCTTCATGCTTAATTTCAGATTTGCGATCGCCACTGATCGAAACGGCTTCTGTCGCAACATTCACATCCAGATCGGATGCTTCTATGCCAGGAACCTCTATTCTGAGTTTTATTTCATCAGGGGTTTCGTGCATTTCTGCTGCGGGCATAAACGTCATTGGGCTGCCCATAATAGAACCTTCATCATCCGAAGCCATCAGCTGGTCAAACAGATGATTCATCTGCCGTTGTAAGCTTTCAACTTCTCGGAAGGGTTGCCAACGAACTAATGCCATGATTTTTTCTCCTAATATTTACTAAAATCTGTCATAGTTTAAGAACTTTGCTTTCAAGTAGCTCGGCATGCTTAACGTTAAATTAGTTTGTATCGAGAGCTACAAAACTGGATTTTAGGTAACGATATTACTTTAGATATCTAGAACAGCTCCCTCTTCTTTCCCAGGAGGTAAGAATTCTTTCATCCTGAAGAGGGAGAAAATTTTCATAGTGATTTCATTTCTATTTTTAATAAATAGAGATATAATTACGTATCCTAAATCACCCAATCGATAGAGTCGGTCTTCTCTGTTTAGCTAATCTATTAGTTAATCTAGTTAATCAATATTGCCTTAAAACTTCCCTACCTCCCTGAGTCGAGAAGATTTTGGATTAATGACTTTCGATCGCCAATGAAACGCGATCGCCTCCAATATCTCGCATCGTTCCTAATAACTTCACGACCTTTTGGTAGGGAAGCTGGCTATCTGCTTTCAAGATTACCGCTCCTTGAGGATTGCTGTTGAGATAGCTGGCGATCTGAGTCGCTAATTGGTCTTGTGACACGACTTGAGAACCCAGTGAGGTTTGCCCCTGTTGGTTCAATCCCACAACCAGTGGATCGGGATTTTTCTGTTCATTGGCACCTACGTCTGAATTGGGTAGCGTCACATCAATCACTGATTGCTGACTCGTCAATGTCATAGAGACGATGATGAAAAAGGTCAAAATCGTCATCAATACATCCATCATCGGCACCAGGTTGAGTTCCGGCATTTCCGAGTTGTGAGAGTCGGACTTAAATTTCATATAGGTAAAGCGAGTAGAGGTTAAATAGTTTAATGGCTGTCAGGGAGACGGCTATCTCTTGACGCCTCAGAGGTAGAAAGCGGTTGAACGGGATAAGTGAGCGTCGGTTCATACCAAACCTGTCGATAAATTAGCTCTAACGCACTACCAACCCTGGAAAAATAGTTCACTTGTTGAGCTTGTAAGGTGACGAAAATCCGGAAGAACGCTAGAGCAATAATCGCCACAATCATGCCGCTTGCCGTTGCAATCAGCGCCTCACCAATACCTGCTGCTGCCTGAGAGGCACTCGCGCTAGTATTACCTCCACCACCAATTTTGAGGTGACTAAAGGTTGTAATCAAACCAGTTACAGTCCCTAGTAGTCCTAGCAAGGGTGCCATGCCAACCACGGTTTCTAGTAACTTATTGCCCTTACGGATTTGGACAAATTCGTTATCCCCTACAGCTTCCATCGCTAAACGAAACGTTTCAGGTGTGGGATGATTGAGCTGGAGAGGAGCCAGTAGAAATCGACCAATCGGCAAATCCTGAACCTGTTGTGCGATCGCGGCTGCTCGATCTAGGTCATACTGAGCGGCTTCGAGTACATCATGCACAATTCGGTCTTCTTTGCTCAATAGCCGATACCAAAACCAGCCTCGTTCTAAAGCACAAGTGAGCGTGGCCGCCGATAATCCCACCAGTGGAATCATCACGGGGCCACCTTCAAGCAGCAAGTCGATTACTCTGGACATCTTTGTGACAAATCTGCGTTCCCGCGTTGAGTTTTATTTGGAATCTCGTCAGCGTTTTATAAATCAAATCTTGCACTACCCCCCTAACCCCCCTTATTAAGGGTACGGTGTACACACAAGTCTTGCTCGCCCCCTAAATCCCCCAATTTTGGGGGACTTTGAGACTCCAGTTCCCCCCAAAGTTGGGGGGTTAGGGGGGCTAAATGCAGCATTTGTGAGTTAGAAGCGAGATGCATGTACACAGTAGGGGGTTAAATGTGAGATTGAGAAAGCCAATTGCTATAAATCAATACCATTCAACTGAGACACTCACCTAACTACACCGGAGTACTTCCCCAAATCACCACAATTGTTCCTGCTCCATCCTTAGTCGGAACTAGATTGAAGTAAAGTTTAAGCTTGTCCTTCTTTACCTCATAAACCCCTCCCCCTCCATAGGGACTTTTCGGCTCAGATACCTCATAGCCATTGTTTTGTAAGTTGGTTTTCAAAAACGCATCCATCAGCGTATCGGATGGCTGATCTGGGATGATACTAATGCTACTGATTTCCGGACGCAGCACTCCTGAAGGGTAGAACTTATCCGGCTCGGTAAAATAATTCGCCTCAACATTTTGGGATTCCAATCCAACGGCCGTGAGAATATCAGAAATTTCAGGCGGTACTTCTACCGCCTTCTTGAAGTCCCCCAAGCTCAAGGCATTTTCACCCAGAACATACACCGTTCCTTCGTCTCCTCCTGCAAAAATCAGGCTCAAAAACTGAGTTGCCCCACTCTTTGTAGACACCTGATAAACCTTTCTATTGCCTTCTTGGATAGTCGGCTTCCACTGAAATTGCTTAGCTGACAGTTCTTTCTCAAAATAGGCCGCAACTTCATCTAGCTTTGCTCCAGTTTGGATGCAGAAACTTTTCTGAAAACAACCAGGTTTAGCAGTAGGGTACTTGGGAAAATTTTCCCAAGGATTGGCATTAGAAGATAACGCGGTAGTACTAGGAGTTGGAGCCGGAGTAGCTTGAGGAGTGGGCTGGGGTTCGATGGGAGTTGCTTGAGCTTTCGGTTGAGGTACGGGTGGAGTTGCTTTCGGTTTGGGTTCGGATGGAATCTTGCTAGCCCTAGGTGCGGGAGGAATCATTGTTCGAGGACGAATAACAGGCTTGGGAAGGGGAGGGGTTTTCTGCAAAATTGGAGATGGTGGAGGAGAAGCCTTGACAACCGGCAACTTCGGTTGAGGTTGTAGCTGTGTCACTCGGATTCGTTTTTCTGGCTTGGGAGGAGTAGGTTTTTGCTCGGAGGGGATGGGCATCAGCATCAGTAAGCCGTGGATACCCAGCGAAATCAGTGCTATTAGCCAGATAGAATGGCGCGAAGAAGTTGGGACTTTCTTAAGCGGGTGAAGCCAAGTCATGGCTTCTGAGACTGAAATACTCCCACTAGCAGTAGTAAAAGGCACGTCAGTCTTGGCAGGAACATCCCCTGGAGCAGACAAGCCAGACGTGTGTAACGATCGCGAAAAGGGATATCCATTCCCCAGCTTGTTACGGGTTCGTGGATCGGAGGGTGTAGACATAGCTACGATAATTCGGCAATAAACAATGACTAGGGACTAGCGATTCATAAGGCGATTAGCGTGAAGACGTTTGAATTTGGTCGAAAATCGCTCCATCATCGAAAAATTTCTTCTGGATGCTGTCCCACCCTCCGAACTGTTGCACTGTAAACAGCTTCGTCACCTGGGGAAACTTACTAGCGACTTCTTTATTGACGGTAGAGTCAACGGGCCGAAAACCAACTTTGGCAAATTCTCGCTGCGCTTCAGGGGTATAAATAAATTTGACAAACGCCTCTGCTACCTGCCGGGTTCCGTGTTTATCCGCATTCTTATCGACGACGGCTACGGGGTTGTCGATGGAGATGTTGACTGGAGGAATTACAGAGAAAGCCTTAGTCTCACCCTGTTGCGCCGCCAAAATCACCTCATTTTCATAGGTGAGCAAGACATCCCCCTGGTTTCGTTTGAAGAAGGTATCGGTGGCTTCCCGCGCATCTTTGGGCCACACGGGTACATTCTTGGCAACTTGGCTCACAAATTCGCGGGCTTGGTTGTCATTTCCGCCCGTTTGGGTGACTGAACCCCATAACGCTAGGAAATTCCACATAGCGCCGCCAGAGGTTTTCGGGTTGGGCGTAATCGTGGTAACGCCAGGTTTGGCTAAGTCAGCCCAAGTCCGAATTTTTTTGGGATTTCCCGGCCGCGTCACCAACGCCACCACAGAGCGAGTCACAATCGCTCCATTCGGGGCTTCGTTCTCCCAACCGGGCTGAATCAAACCTGCTTTTTGGATTTTTTGGACATCTCGTGCCAGCGAGAGGGCTACGACATCGGCTTCTAAACCATCAATCACAGCACGAGCCTGAGAACCAGAGCCACCATAGCTTTGCTGGACATTTACCTCTTGGTTATGCTCCCGCTTCCATTTAGCCGCAAACTGAGGAATGATTTTGTCGTAGGCTGCCTTAGTCACTGAATAGGAAACCAAGGTGAGGTTAACTGTTTTAGGCTGTTGGCTCAGCAGTTGAGTGCTCTGTGCAGGGGGCGTGATTTGAGTTGTCGTACTGACAGCTGAGGCAGGAATCGCTACGCTCAAACCAAAACCAGCCACTAGCAGTAGAGTAGATGTTCGAGTTGAAGACTGCTGTAGCGGTTGCAAAAGTTGCTCTAAGCTGGTTGAAACCTGAAGCTTTTTCGCATGAATCCAAGACGACCACTTCTGGGGCTGATGGGATGACATAGGCAAGTGAGTCTCCTTAATAAGTTACTAATCTACGGTAAATCGCTAGGTTTATTGAATTTGCTAGCTTCGGATTATCATATAAACACAACCAAAAAGCAACACTTGGACAGTTGATTTTTTTAGGTAGAAATGCTAGACACGCTAAAGAAAAGTTCGCAGGGTCAAACTAATATCTCTTAGCGAGGCAATGGCAAGGTCAAAGTTCGTGAAAACAGAGCATTGAAAAACCTGTTATCACAAAAGATGAATTTCAACTTAGAATCAGAACTTACATTTGCCCCCGATTGCCCAAAAAAGGCGATCGCTCAATCGGGAATTGGTGACAAAGCGACAGCTAATGCGATCGCTTAGGATAGTGGCATGCGTTAATCAAAAACCTCTCAAGATTGCTTGAAGCTGATTGCAGGCAATGTAGTGTCAGTCAAGTTGAGGCTACTATCCGATGGAATTTAACTACGCCTATAAAGGAAGTACATCAGTTAGCGATCGCGGCGCAACTACTCAGATGTCCTTTTCTCCAGACACCAAGCGTCCGCCGACTTACTTCATCGGGGAACTGCATCAAAATGTAGCCTTCCGGGAAGCGATTAGTGCCTTGCACGATGTTGTTGTCTCCGATTTGCGCTTCAAGCCAAAAGATAAAACTGCATACAAAGAATGGGCAGCTAAGCAGCTAGAAATCGACTGGCAGTTAGTAGCGGCACAGCGCCAAGAAGTCGCTGACCGAATCAAGCAGTTACAAGAGGAAATTAACGAGTTAAACAAGCGTAGCTATCAGCGTTTAGCACCATTTTATACAGCTAAGCAGCACTACTTCCGATATCTTTATGAGAAAGAGTACGATGCCTGGTTTGTCCTCGATCCCGTGATTACTGTACATCCCGACGAAGTCTTTTTCGAGTGCTTCAGTCAGGATGAGTCAAGTTACGGGCGTCTGGGTGCTAGCTACGAAGTATTTAAAAATATTAGCGAGTTCGCCTGCGGCACGACTAATATCGACTACTCTGCCGCCCTATACGACGAGTTTCAGAAAATCCGCAATTACAAGACAACTCAATTTGCGATCGATCCCTCTGGCTTTGAAGTTCAAACAACCGATGAAGAAGACTTTCAAGAAGTCAAAATCGATCTACCAGATAGTTGGGTAAGAGGATTTCTGCAAGTCAGTTCTGCCATGTCGTTACCAACGGTAAGGTTTGACTTGCACCCGATGGATATTCACAATATTTGCTTCGTGCTGCGGCGTCATAAAGAACAGAAAAGCCCGCGTGGGATGCGTTACCATCTCAAACCTGGAGAACCCGTGCGGGTGGTATTTGAACCGTGGGAAATCGAGGTAGTTTGTTCGCGTTCTCCTTATACTGGTACATCGGAAAACGTCATCCGTCTCTGGGGACGCCGCCGCCTCCACATCCTGGAACGCCTCATCCCCGTAGCCAAAAAGTTCACCGTTCATCTATTGGGTACGGGCATGCCTTCCTTCTATGTTGCCGATTTAGGCGATATGTCCTTTACGCTGGGTTTATCGGGATGGACGGCGAACGATTGGTCTCAATCGGGTAATTTTGACCTGATGGCACCTCGTGCGGATGTAGACGAGTGGACGCAGAAACTAATTTTTGATGCCCTGAGAGAGAATTGGGTAGAG
>DATNPC010000660.1:0-16538 GCA_036703375.1 Allocoleopsis sp. | reverse complement strand
CAGTGGTTTTCTGTCCTAAGGTTGCACCGTACAGGATCGGAATCAGTCCTAAAACTAGAGAACCCCAAACCATAAGTAGGACAGGAATTAACGGGTGAGGTTCGCGAATCTCCAATTTCTCTGCCTGCCAACCAGCCTGCTGAGATTGACTGACACGGGATTCTTTGTCGTTTTTAAAGTCGTGCCTATCCACACCAACCTCCTTGAACTGATGGAGCGCGATCGCACTCTTGCCAATGTCGTGCTTCTTAGCGATCGACCCATTGCCTGAGTGCTCTTTTCTAATTTCCTGCTAGAGAAATTGTATTACATGTAGCAAAAGCTACAAAATATTTTTCAAAAAGTACTTTTTATTACAGAATATTGAAGAGTTTTATAAGAAATTTGCGGATGCGAAGCCGCGATCGCTCGTTCCATGCACCAATGACTGAGCTGTCTGGGAGGAACGCCTGAAACGACACCCTCAGATTGAACGAGTTAGCACACTGGTAAGAAAAACCCCCTGAACGCGATCGCTCAGGGGTCGAATACAGGGTGCATCTACCATTTCAGTATTCCTGGAGAGGCTCTAACCATCCGGGAAATTTCAGCGCAACTGCTTGCTAACTTATGTGAAGCTGAGTAGCAGTAGATGGAGCTATGGACAGCCCATAGCGGGTGCCTCTTTGGCTGTCCCTTATCGCCAGCTCAAGAAAAATCAGCAAGCATCCCAGTACCCATTCCCAATTACCCATTACCTCTTCAATTTTTTTTTCGGAATCAGGAAAATAGCAGCGGTAGAAAGTAGGAGAGAGTCGGGATAAACCATTTTGCCAAGAGAATAATGACAACAGATTCAAGACTGGATTTAGATAAGTTTTATCAAGCATGCAATCCCAGCAAAACCCTTGATATTGGGAAGTCGGAAGATCGGCAATATTACGTAGATTTTTCTCCGGTACGAGGCAGCCAGATTATTAACGAACTGGAACGCACTATTACCCGCCTGTGTCCTAATCAACCTACTTGTCAACTGTTTGCAGGACATATTGGCTGTGGTAAAACAACCGAGTTGTTACGGCTCAAAACTGAGCTCGAACAACAAGGTTTTCACGTCGTCTATATTGAGTCTTCGCAAGATATGGATATGGCAGACGTGGATATCAGCGATATTCTGCTTGCGATCGCACGTCAGGTGAGTAAAAGCCTTGAAGAGATAAAAATCACCGTTCAACCTACGGGATTTAAGAACTTACTGCAAGGTGCAGCTAGGGTTTTAAATGCAGATGTTACGGGAATAAAAGCGAAAGTTCCTGTGCTAGGCGATTTAGGCTTTAATTCAGACAACGGTAAGTTTTCTCTCGCCTTTGGAATTGGCGAAATCACTGCTAAAGCTAAAGATAGCCAAGACGTTCGCTCTCTATTAAGACAATATTTAGAGCCACGAGTTTCTAATATTTTAGAAGCGATTAACAAAGAGCTGATCGAACCAGCCATCGTGCAGCTGAAGCAGCGAGGCAAACAAGGACTAGTGGTGATTGTTGACAATCTCGATCGCGTGGATAACAAAGAGAAGTCACCGGGACGCAGTCAACCCGAACATCTGTTTGTCGATCGGGGGGAGCAGCTGAATAAACTGAGGTGTCATGTCGTCTATACTATTCCTCTAGTTCTAGCTTTTTCCAACGATCTGGGCGGATTGGCTAATCGTTTTGGAATTGACCCATTAATTTTGCCAATGGTGCGAGTCCAGCGGCGTGATGGGGAAATCTGCAAAGAGGGAATGGATTTGTTGCGGCAAATGGTACTAGCGAGGGCATTCCCCGATCTTGACTATCAACGGCGACTCGATCTAATATCATATGTGTTCGATAGTGCCGATACGTTAGAGCGTCTCTGTTTTATCAGTGGCGGTCATGTACGGAACCTTCTGGTTTTACTGTATCGTTGCCTGCAAAAAAGCGACCCACCCATCGAACGCGACTGTGTAGAGAGCGTCATCATTCAGCGGCGTAACGAATTAAGTAGAGCAATTACACCGGATGAATGGGAGTTGCTACGGCAGGTCGCACAGCAGAAAACCGTGAGAGGAGAGGACGGATACCAAAAGCTGTTACGGAGTCTGTTTGTGTTTGAATACCGCGATCGCGCTAACTACTGGTTCGACATCAACCCGATTCTTGCAGAGGCACAGGAGTTGCAAGGATGAAAAGCTTACGCCACATAGAAAAGGTTGCTGTTGATAATGAGGATTCCTTGAGGACTCTGATTCGAGCGATTACTCGATCTCAAGGTTACTTCTCTTTGATATTGGCTCGTTGCAACGATGCGACGGTGCGCGAGAGAATGATGAAACAGCTGCAGCATCGATGTCCTGTGAAAATTCGAGAGTTAGCTTTAAAGCGATCGGACAAAACACTCTACACGACTGTGAGCGATGCACTAGGAGTAGAGCAACCCAACGCTTTGATGGTATCTAGTTTGGAGTCTGTAGCATCCCTCGACCAAGTCTTAGTTGCCACGAACCAAGTCCGGGAAGAGTTTCGCAATTTTTCCTGCCCCTTCATCTTGTGGATTACTGACGAAATTTTGCACAAGCTAATACGGTTGGTGCCGGATTTTGAAAGCTGGGCAACTAGTGTGGAGTTTACCCACTCAGCTAGCGATCTCCTAGATGACGCTCAGCTACCGTCAGCTGCTTAAATTAAGACTTTGGTAAGTCTCTTACTGAGGCTAGCAACCCAAATCTTTAACTTTTTCAAAGAAAAATCTGATTTAACTAGCCGAGTCTGTAAGGAGTAGTGGGGACACCTTGCAAGTCACTCAATGATACTTCTAAATGGTTAGTCTAGCAGTGGATTGAGCGACTGGGAGGATACGCGAGTTGGCAGACTTTGTCTGACAAGTTGGGGAACCTTCAAAGGCGTTTCTTAGACACACTATCTATCGGTGAAGTAAAGCACAACCCCCTAGAAAGCTGAGCGATCGCGATAAACGCTTAAGCATAGGGTCAGCATCTTTTCTTCAGTTCGCATCTATCCGTCAATTGAGTTTCCCTGAGGTTCTGCTCACTCCAGGAAGGCTTGGCGATCGCGTCACGCTCCATGCTCGTGCTTTCTGCATTGAGCTGCATTTCTATTTTTTGGGGCTGTACTTCATCCGCTATCAACCTACAGTCTCAAATTGGAGAATAGAACTTCCCATGAACGGCAAAATTTGGAGTTGGATTGCATTGCCCCTAGTTGTTGGGATTGTTGTCTTTGTGATTCAAGGCATCGCCAGAGCCAACCCGAGCGGAGCATCCCAGACCAATACGTTTAATCTAAACGTGAAAACACTATCAGGTACAGTTCACCAGGCCCGATCGCTGCCTCTGATTATAGCGGCTGTAGACGAGCCTGACACTAACTGCAAAGATTTAGGAACTTGCTTGCCGAAGAAGCGTTGAACACTCGCCGAGATACAGATTCACCCATCATTGGTGTTGGCGACATTAAATTGTCCTGGATTATACTATTAAGCAAAGAATAAGGCATGAGGGGTTTGACCCCTCAGTAGTCTAAACACCTAACGAAAAACCGGCTTACCTACTGTCCAGTGCATACAACTGTATAGTTCGCACCTATTTAAAAGTGGCAGAGGCAAAGAAAGTGTAGCGATGACTCTACCTGAAGATGTCGCCAACCAAAAATCCATCAAAACGTTGCTTCGGGCGATTGCTAGGTCGGAGGGAAATTTTTCTTTAATACTTGCGTGTTGTAACTATACCACTCTACGCCAGTCAATAGTACAGCAGTTGCGAGAGCAATCTTCGGTTGAAATTCGCGAACTCGTTTTGGAGCAATCGGTTAAGACCATCTACTCCACAATTGCTGCAAAATTGGGTCAGGAACAACCAAGGGCTGTAATGGTATTTGGTTTGGAGTCAGTCAGCGCACTGGATCAAGTGCTAACGGCAACCAACCAAGTGCGGGAAGAGTTTCGCAAGTTTGCCTTCCCACTCGTGGTGTGGGTAACGGATGAGGTGTGGCAAAAACTAATTCGGTTAGTGCCGGATTTCGAGGGGTGGGCAACAACGGTTGAATTTGCGATCGCAACCGATGAATTAATCCACTTCATCCAGCAAACCACCGACAACGTTTTCGCCCAAGTTTTAAACACTGGAACTAGCATCTCTTTAGACAATACAACCCTCCATCTGGGCATTGGTTCTCCTCTGCGGGCTGAACTGGAATCAGCCAGGAGAGAGCTGCGAGATCGGGGAGTAGATGTAGACCAAGCGCTAGAAGCCAGTTTGGAATTTGTCCTCGGTCGAGATGTTTGCAGTTCTCCAGACCAATCGCGACAGCACTACGAGCGAAGTTTAGCGTATTGGCAGCAAAGCGAGAACTTACTGCGACGCGGATGCTTACTTTTTTATTTAGGTTTTTGGTGGCGCACCTATGGTTTAGGACATCGCAACGAGTACGAGCTAGCCTGCGAGCGAGCCAGGGATTATTTTCAGCAATCGGTGGAGGTTTTCCAACAGGCTCATCGCTCAGATCTCGCTGCCAAATTTATTAATGCTTTAGGAGACTCTTTACAACGACTCGAACGCTGGGATGAGTTAAAAGTCGTTGCCAACCAAGCCCTAGCCCTGCATTTAGATAATCTCGATCCGTTCAGATTAGCGAGAACTTATGGTTTTTTGGCTGAGGTAGCCCTCTCCCAATCTCACTGGAGCCAAGGCCGGGATTTTGCCAAACTTGCGATTGCTCTTTTAGACAATGCTCAAGCTGAAACCGGGCAACCCGTCTCCGCCGAGCAGAGTGCTTATTTAGATTGGGAACTCTCGTTACATCGCGGTTGGTATTTATTCTCGTTCGCCAAATCGTACTTTGGATTGGGTCAAGTCCAAGAAGCTATTAAGACTTTGGAAGCTGCTAGAGCAACAACCAACCCCCAGTACGATCCAGAGCTATATATTGGGATTTTGAACGAGTTGCGATCGCTCTATTTTAAGCAGCGAGACTATTTAAAAGCCTTTCAAACCAAGCAAGAACGGCGAGCGATCGAACATCAATATGGCTATTGTGCCTTTATCGGTGCTGGTCGGTTGCAGCCCAAGCAACAAGTGACCAATCCAGCCCTCTCCCCTTTTCAGCCGCAAGGAATTGTTGCTGTGGAAATTCCAGCGTCTGGACGAGAACAAGATGTCGATCGCTTAGTGGCACGTCTATGCCGAGACGATCGCAGATTAACAGTCATTCACGGGCAGTCAGGCGTTGGTAAAAGCTCGCTATTGCAGGCTGGGTTAATACCCGCATTGAAACAGAGTCACAAAGCGATCTGTACCCGTGATGTCTTACCCGTTTTACAGCAGGATTATACCGATTGGATTAAAGGACTGGGTGAAAGCTTAGCTACCGCCTTAGTGGAGACGCAACATTGCTCCAGCTTTCCCGGAACGGCTGCCTCTTCGATGCACGCGACAGGGGCAACCCTAAGCTGTGACTTTGCGAATATGCCCGACCCAGTCACCCTCGATTCCATCCCAGCGATTCTGGAACTGTTGCAAAAAAATGCAAAAAATAACTTATTGACCGTTTTAATTTTCGATCAATTTGAAGAATTCTTTTTCAGTCACAAAGACCCGGTTAAGCGACGATGTTTTTATGAATTCTTGCGGGAATGTTTGAACGTTCCTTTTGTCAAGGTCATTCTCTCCCTACGGGAAGACTATATTTCTTATCTCCTGGAGTGCAATAATCGTCTCGCCAGCCTAGATATTGTAAACAATAATATTCTCGACCGCGAAAATCTATATTACCTGGGAAATTTTTCCCCTGACGATGCCAGAGTAGTCATCCAAAATTTTACCAAACAGGCTCACTTTTACTTAGAACCGGATCTCATCGAGCAATTAGTCAGCGATCTAGCCGCAGAACTGGGAGAAGTTCGTCCAATTGAACTGCAAGTTGTGGGCGCGCAGCTACAAACAGAGACTATCAAGACTCTGGCACAGTATCGCAAATCTGGCACGAAAGCAGAGTTAGTTCAGCGATTTTTAGAAGAGGTGATTACAGACTGCGGGTCAGAAAACGAGCAGGCAGCTAGGCTGGTCTTGTATTTGTTAACTGATGAAAGTGGAACTCGTCCCTTTAAAAACCGGACTGAATTAGCTGGCGCTTTAGATGAGATTGATGAATCAGAAAAATTAGATTTAGTTTTAGAGATTCTGGTGAAATCCGGTTTGATATTTCTGCGACCAGAAGCAGAAGTCCCAGCGGAACGTTACCAACTAGTTCACGATTATCTAGTAACGTTCATCCGTCAACAAAATAATTTATTAACTCGGTTAGAAAAGCAAAAACAAGAACTGCTCAAGAAAAAAGCCGAAATCGAGCGCTTACGCAAGCGGATGCGACTGTTCAGGGCAGGTATCGCTGCTGGCATCGCGATCGCAGTTCTCGCAACTCAGGTAGAATTTCAACGACGACGAGCAGTCAATAGTGAAATCCGGGCTCATGCTGACTCCTCAGCAGCACTTTTTGCCTCGAATCAACCCTTAGACGCGCTTCGAGAAAGTTTAATCGCTGGAACCCATCTCAAAGAAGCAATTTGGGGAGAAACAGATGCTTCGACAAGGGCTAAGGTACTCACAGCGCTACAGCAAACTCTTTACGGAACTAGAGAGAGCAACCGACTCGAAGCTCATAGAAATACTGTCTTTAGCCTCAGTTTCAGTCCCGATGGCAAGACACTCGCTTCCGCCAGCGCAGACAGAACAGTCCAGATTTGGAGTGTAGACGGTAAGCTACTGAGCACCTTAAAGGGTCATAGTGATAGCGTTTTTAGTGTCAGTTTTAGCCCTGATGGTCAGACGATTGCCTCGGCAAGTCGGGATGGCACTGTGAAGCTCTGGAACAAAAATGGCAGCCTGCTAAAAACGTTAAAGGGACATACCAAGATGGTCTTGAGCGTCAGTTTTAGCCCCGATGGTCAGACAATTGCTTCGGCAAGCCAGGATGGAGTCATTAAGCTGTGGCATCCTGACGGCAGTGAGAAACTGTCCTGGAAAGGACATCGCGATCGTGTCTCAGATGTCAGTTTTAGCCCCGAAGGTAAAATAATTGCTTCGGCAAGTGGAGATGGCACTATAAAACTCTGGAATTTAGATGGCACTCTCCTCAAAACTATCCAAGCAGTGAATATTTATCGAATTAGATTTAGCCCTGACGGCAAGACGATTGCTGGTGCTTATTTAGATGGCACCATAAAACTCTGGAGCAAAAATGGTAGTCTGCTCAAAACCATTAAAAGACGTGAAAACCTAGAAAACGACGAAAATAGTGTTTTGAGCGTCAGTTTTAGTCCAAACGGTAAAATACTCGCTTCAGCCAGTAAGGATGGCACGGTGAAACTGTGGAATCTTAAGGGCGAGCTTCAGATGACGTTGAAGGGTCATGAATTCTGGGTTTACAGCGTCGCTTTTAGTCCCGACGGCACAACTCTTGCTTCGGCAGGTAGCGATCGCACTATCAGACTTTGGAATCTCAAAGGCATAAGCCACCAGGAGCGACTGAGTCGCGTCAGCTTTAGCCAGAACAGTCAACTCGTTGCCTCGGCAAGTGCAGATGGAACTGTAAAGCTGTGGCAGCGTGGCGGGACTCTCATCCGTACCCTCAGCGGACATAAAGGTGGAGTTTGGAGCGTAAGCATTTCACCAGACGGTCAAATGCTTGCCTCGGCAGGTGAAGACAAGACAGTGAAACTTTGGCGCATAGATGGTACCCTCCTAACAACCCTGAAAGGTCATAGTAATTCGGTATTGAGCGTAAAGTTCAGCCCCGACGGAAAAATCATTGCCTCTGCCAGTCGGGACAAGACCGTTAAGCTCTGGAGTCGTGACGGTAAGTTAGTGAAGACTCTAAAAGGGCATGGAGATTTAGTGAATGCGATAACTTTCAGCCCTGATAGTCAGATGCTTGCTTCAGCTAGCGATGACAACACAGTGAAGCTTTGGCGTATAGACGGTACCTTACTCAAAACCTTCAAGGGACACAAAAATAAGGTTCTCGACGTTAGTTTTAGCCCCAATGGACAAACTCTCGCCTCTAGCAGTGCAGACAGTACGATAAAACTGTGGAATTTAGATGGCACCCTACTCGACACGCTCAAACAGCATACTGACTGGGTTAATAGCATCAGTTTCAGTCGCGATGGTAAAATTCTTGCCTCTGGCAGTCGAGATAACACCGTCAATATTTGGAGGTTAGAGGGTAGTGCTGGGACTTTGCTAATTACTCTCAAAAGGCATGAGGGAGCAGTAAATGGTGTAAGCTTTAGTCCTGATGGTCGAACTCTGGTTTCAGCGAGTGACGATCAAACTATAATTGTGTGGAATCTAGGGGATTTCAAGTTGGACACCTTACTCAATCGTGGCTGCGATCGCATTCAGGACTATCTCAAGACTAATCATTTGCTTGAAGATAGCGATCGCCCGTCGTGTGACAATATCCTATTCTAACTCAGAAGTAGAGTACGACAGTAGGGGCGAACACCAGGAAAGCCCCCTAAATTCCCCAATGCTGTGGAACTTTGAATTTATTCTTTTCCCCTTTTCCTCAACGGGGTAAAGCCGGACGTTGGGCAAACAAGGCTTTAGATGCGGACTCACCGGCTTGTCGCAACTGTCGCGTCAACTGCCAGCTTAATACACCCAAGATGCTCCACTGAATCAACAGTACCTGACCAAAAAGCGCGATCGAGGTGTATTTGAGGGCATCCCAAGGCGCGGTTGTTAACAGCCACAGTCCTCCCCAGTCTTTACCTGGGGAAATCGACAACAGGCTGAGGAAAAATGGTGGTATCAGACTTACACCCACGACGGTGCCAGCGGCCCATAGCGCCCGTTTATTTGTTTTCATCAACAGCATCAATTGACTCAGCGTTGCGTAAATCAACACTAAATTTAGCAGCAGGAGCAACCCGGAGAGGACTTGCATCCTGTTGTCACTATCAAAACCTACCGGCCATAACAGAATCCAAACTGCCACTGGAGTACAGGCAATGACAAGATTAATTGCGATCGCGACAACTGCTGGACTCTTGTCACCCGAAACCAAATCCTTGAATAAAGAGGACTTTTTCGAGTGGCGGTAGCGCGCCCAATCTTGCAACGCTTGGCGGTGAGGGGAGAGTGCTGCAATTAAACTAACCAGCAGCAGCAGATTGACGGAGAGTAGTAAAAAGAAGTTGTTGAAACCCTGTGACTCGTATCCCGATCTTGGCGTTTGCAGCGCAAAACCTAAATTGCTCGCGGTAAAACAGGCTGTAAGTAAATAGCTCTGGCGCTTGCTCAAAATTGTGGTGTTGGGATTGCGGAAGCGCCGATTTAAAGATTGCCAAATCCAATAACTCCACAACCCGTAATTAACGAGTGCAAACAGAACAATACCGACGCCAGTTGTCCCAATCGGAAGGTAGAACCATTGTAAATCTTGAATCACACCATGACTGAAGGGAAACCCCGAATAATAGTCTGAACCGCTTTTATTCACCAAATAGGGCAGCACGACAGAGGGAGAGAAGAGATTCACCCAATCTGCTGGAGAACCATTCAAGCTTTTGTTATTCGCGATGAATAACAAAAACAGCAGCCCACCACTACCCAACCACGCTTGAAACCCACTAAACCAAGAGGTAATTGAGCCAAATAGCAGCGCCCCACTGTAGAAGAAAGCACAGCTACCAATCAGTACTGCCCAAAAACAGAGAATCTCAACCAGAGGAATTTGAGCTGATAGCCCTACCCACAGGTGTAACGGTAAAGCGAGGACAACTGCTAGATAGAGCAGGCTCGGGACTCCTAGCAGTTTGCCGCCCAAAACACTTTGGGTAGACTGAGGACTGAGTCGAATAAAGTTGAGCGTGCCGCGACGTTCTTCCCCGGCCAAGTCAGCAATCAGCATGTAAGTACCCACTACTAACATGATGAAAATCATGAATATGCTGAACCACACAAACATGTGTAAGGCATGATCTTGCCACAGGAGTGGGAGATTGAGCGCGTCTTCGGGGCAGCGCATATTCCTCTGCTCCAAGCCCGTTTTAACTGCTGCTATTTTTCCTTTCAGAAATGAGATTTTTTCTGGATCGTAATATTTAGTACTGCTGTAGTGAGCGAATTGTTGTTGCAGTTGCTGATATCGCTGTTCGAGTTCGCGATAATTTTGTAGCGAGGATTGATAGGTATCGCGTAGGCGGCAGAAGGGCGAGTTTAAGTCATAATAATACGTTTTACGAATCTCAAACTGACTCAACCACGACATAAATAGAATTAGCTGACCTATAAATGACGTGGCAAGTGCGATCGCAATATTGCGAAGGTTGAGGCGACCTTTGAGTTCCCGAAATAGCTGCGGGTTCCAATCGCCAATGCGATCTAGCAAGTTGAGTTGCATTAATGACAATCTCCTGATCGAAGGGTTGTATCGGGGAAACGCGATCGGTCAATAGTTGAACAGGGCGGCAATAAGGCGTGCTGATGCCGCAGATTGAGGCAGATGCTTTCCCAGCCAGGAAGGGCGCAATTCAGTTAGGGGAATTCTGGTACAAATACGAGCAGGACTAGCGTCCAACATTCATAGCGCAATTGATAAAACAACAAGTTAGCACAAGCTTCTGAGCCTCTGGCAGAGCAAGCTGTTCGGTTTTTCAAGTGTCACCTGATATCTTTTCCTCCAACTTCCCACAGTTGGATATACATCTCATCGATCTACACATATGCAGGTCAAGTTTTATTTCCAATAGGTCACATTGAGATATCAGAAAAAATAATTTTTCAAGAACTGCTCACTCCTTTCTACCCATCAGGAGGTAAGTCATCATTTCTCCCTTACCTTTGACTTGGATTGAGCCTCGTTCTTTCAATACATATTGCTGGCGCAAGCGTTCGTAGGTGGCGGCTGTCACTTGAATTTGTCCCGGCAAACCGTGTGTTTCCATACGACTAGCGATATTTACCGTATCTCCCCAGAGGTCATAACTAAACTTTTTGATGCCAATCACTCCCGCGACTACGGCACCTGTATTAATGCCAATGCGGATGTTGACGCCTTTGCCGGTTTTGTCGCGAAAGTGAGCGATCGCACTTTTCATATCCAGAGCCATTTCCGCGATCGCTTCAGCATGATCGGGTCGCCGCATGGGCAGTCCTCCGACCACCATATAAGCGTCGCCAACGGTTTTAATTTTCTCTAAGCCATGCTTTTCGGTGAGGCGATCGAAATCTGAGAAAATTTGGTTGAGTAAGTTGACCAATTCAATCGCACTGAGCGAGGACGCCATCTCGGTAAAGCCAACGATATCGGCAAACATGACGCTGACTTCTGCAAAGTTTTCTGCGATGGTGCTGGTTTCCTGTTTCAGGCGATCGGCAATGGCTGAAGGCAAGATATTGAGCAACAGGCGTTCAGTTTGCTCCTGTTGGTAGCGCAGTGCTGCTTCCGCCTGTAGGCGCTCGGTGATATCTCGAAAAATACCGCGAGTGGCAACGGGTTTTCCCTGGACATATTTACAATTAACGCTGCCTTCTAGCCAAATTTTTTTGCCGTTTTTGGTAATAAATTCGACTTTAACGCGATCGATCTTTTCTCCAGAGAAGACGCGCAAGAAGCTGTCCCAACAAGACTCTTGACAATCAGGATGCAGGATGTCAAATATTGATAGCTTGGCAATTTCTCCCTCGTTGTCATAGCCTAGAGTCTCTCGCCAAGCACGATTGACATAGAGAAAACGACCATCCGGAGTAATCGACTGAATCAAATCGCTGGCATTTTCAAACAAGTCTCGATATCGCTGTTCGCTCTCGAAAAGTGCGGTTTCAGCTTGTTTGCGCTTGACAAACTGACCCAATTGGCTGCCGATTGCCGCCATGGTTTGCAGTAAGACGGCATCCACCTGGTGAACCTCGCGGCTGTAAAATGTCATGACACCGAGCAGTTCGCTGTCACCTCGAATCGGTACGCCGAATGCTCCATGCAGTCCGGCAAGGGCTATGGGTTCAAAATCTAGGAAATGTTCGTCCCTCAAAATATCGCTAATCCAGTGGGGGGAAGCTGTTGCCCAAACGTGACCGGGCAATCCTGCACCCGCCTCGGCAGAGATTGGACAGGTGACGCTCATAAACATCGGGATAGCTACTGATGGTCTGACCCAAGTTTCTACGCATCGTAAGACCGAAGGAGGGGAATGCTCCTGTGCGACGGATAGGCCTAGGTAAGAGTCGGGCGTCCAGATTTCACCGATATCCCATCCCAAGCGCTCGCAAATTGCCGGTAGGATTTTCTTTGTTGCCTGCTCGATCGTTGCGGACTCGGACAGAATACGGGTTGTCGTATACTGTACTGCCTGACGCCGCTGAATTTGCTGGTATTCAGTAATATCGCGACCAATGTAAATCAAATCTTGTAAACTGTCTGTGTCTATTTGAATGGTCGAGCAGGAAAACGCAACCGTTATCTTTTCTCCCGATTTTTTCTGACAGATAACTTCTACATTTTTGAGACTCTTGTTAAATAGGCGATGGTGCTGGCTGGCTTGCCTGAGAAAAGTGCGATCGGTAATAATTAGCGATATTGATTTGCCAATTAATTCATCTTCGCGATAACCAAATAAATCTTGAGAGGCTTGATTAACTGTTTTGATAGTTCCCGTTCTCGTCGCGACTATCAAGGCATCAGCCATTGATGTTATGATAGTGTCTACATACTTTTTGGCATTTTCTAGTTGGCTGAGTAAAAGGCTTTTTTCATTAGCTGCTTGAACTAAACTCTGCTCCAGCAGCATTCTTTCGGTAACATCTTCGAGAAAGAGAATTAGACTACTTTCTGGACACTTTTTATCTGGATTTGGGATAGCATAAAGGTCAAAATATAACGAATTGCCATTAGCCGTGCTACGGCCAATAGCTTTTAATTCATAATTTGACTGCTGTTCTTCCAGGACAGAAATCAGGATTTCTTCGAGTCCAAACAGCTCAGGAAAACCGAGACGAACATCTTTACCTATCCCAATCTCCTCAGGAGAATCAGCAAATCGTTGCACCCCCATAGATGTCTCTAAAATGTTGAATTGCTTATCCACTGCCAAGTATTCCCGGCGACGTGGAGCCAACAGACAGAGCAGTTTACCTAAAATAGAACTCATGACGGTGCGATCGTGCTAGAAGCTAGTTTGTGGACGATTTCATCAACATGCAAACCTGTTTTTGCTGAAGTTAGATAGGTGGCTATCACTCTATCCTCTGATTTGAGAAATAGGTGATTCGGAATTTGTTCTAAAGTTTCCTTATCAAAGAGGTCGGATTTATTCAACGCGATGATAATAAACCCCTTAGGATTAACCGATAAAAATGATTGAGCGTGAGTGGAAATATGCTCGATAGTCACCTGACGGCTGAGATCGGCAACAACCACAGCACTACTCGCTCCTTGTAAATACATGGGAGCGATCGCTTTAAATTTAGTATTACCTTGTAAATCCCAGATCAACATCTGTACGTTCACCTGCTCTTGCCGATTCACTGACTGGCATTCAACGGTCTTTCGAGAGATTTTGACTCCCACGGTTGAAAGATACTGGTCGCTAAACTGCCGATCGACAAAGCGGCGAATCAAACTTGTTTTGCCTACACCAAAATCACCTAGGAGGCAAATTTTTTTAGAGATTATTGTTGCCATTATAATTACTAAACCGCTTTTGCAGAGAAATCCGCGAGAAGAAAGTGCTTTCTCCACTGGACTTTGGTCAATTTTTGCTGCAAGCACTCCCACTGTGTTCAAGGATCTGGCTTGCATCCTGAATCCCAGTTAATCGGATAACTCGGCGCTCATGAGTGGGCTGCGTTTAGGTGTAGGGTTGCGATCGCTCAGTAGGTAGGCACGAGCTAACGAAGACATGTAAATAAGTATTAAGAGACTAAAATCATCTTCCCTTCTGCCTTCTGCCTTCTGCCTTCTGCCCTCTGCCTTGACTCAACAACAAGAATTCATGCCGATTTACTGAGCGTCTGTCAAACCATCCACAATTGCCCCTCGCCGCCTCAAGTCAAGCTTCATTGGCTCAGAAAGGCCTAAATTGTAGCTAAACGAAGCTTTCTCCACAGTGGCGCAGTTCAGGTTTGCACGGTTGAGGTTGGTACTAATCAGAACTGCACCGCTAAGATCGGCACTAATTAAGTTGGCATCGATCAAGGTGACGTTCTTCAAATTGGCAGATCTCATGGAACTACTGACTAAATTAATCTGGCTCAAGTTGGCACCGCTGAGGTTAGCATCATTGAGGTTAGCACCATTCAGGTCAGCACCACTGAGGTCAGCACCACTGAGGTCAACACGACTGAGATCGGCACTACTGAGGTTAGCCTCACTGAGATCGGCACCACTCAGGTTGGCACCACTCAGGTTAGCACCACTCAGGTCAGACTGATTGAGGTCAGCACTACTTAAGTCAGCATCAATTAAGTTGGCACCAATCAGATTAGTGTCATTCAGGGTTGCAAAGCTTAAGTCCGCTTCATTCAAGTTAGTCAGGCTCAAGTCCGCTTCGCTTAGGTTAGCCCCACTCAGGTTAGCAAAACTCAAATTCGCTTCATTCAAGTTAGTCAGGCTCAAGTCTGCTTCACTGAAGTTTGCTCCCTTAAAATCTGCACCACTGAGATTTTCACCACTGAGGTCTTCACCACTGAGATCGATACCTACAAAATCTTCAGCCAGATTAAGTTCGGCAAGATTAGCCAGTGCAGAAAAGCTTTCTGTTCTCGCCTTCCTGATACGTTGAATGAGCTGTTGAACTTCCAGACGGAATTCTTCATTAGTCATATCGCAACTCAACGCGGCTCAGATAGGGCTGAAATTTCCGCTTGAGAAAGCAACGAACGAGCGCTCTTTCGATCGCAGTTTTTCTTTTTTTACTGATAGTTGATGGCCACAACCCTTTAACTTCAGTTATACAAACATCTCGTGCTGAGACATGAAACGTTGCTTCCAGGGAGCAGGGCTTTTCCCTAACATTCATTGTTGCCAACAGGGCATGTTTGAGGAACCCTTTTAACACTGGCTCACCTCTCTCCACTTGTAAAAGCCAAGTGGGATTTTCCTCAGAACCTTGGATGGTTACCTGACAGATGATAGACTGGAAATTCTCTGTTATGGCTGCTGTTTTTTTTGTATCGACGTTCGCTGGAATTTCTGGTCTACTCTTGACGAAAGAAATGTTCGTTTCTCTTTGATTTTGACGATTTTCTTGCTGTTTTTTCTCATTTGGGGCATGAAGCTGAAATGAGCTACCTAAGGGACTAGAGTCTAAGGAAATTGTGCCATTTTTCAGCTTAACCCTGATTGCTCCACCTTTTAGACCAAACTTAATGTAACCCTGAGACAGTAGCTCTCGTTGTTCGTTAAACTGTAGGGTTAAGTACAACTGAATCTGCTCCGAGCTAGAAGATTTTTGCTCGGCATTAACACTACCGGACTGTTCTGCCTGAACTGGAACTCCTTCTAACTTCATGAAGAGATAGCCTAAGCATTTATTCTCAAGCTCTGGTAAAGATTTTGCAGCGATCGGCAGATCTTGTTCCATGGTTCAGCAGCCAATGACTTGTCTAGGGAGCTACGCCTACAGTTAACATAATGCTTTAATATACGCTGGTGATGCCCCTACGTAATCTAATTTCTGAAAATTTGTTAAAGCGTTAGCTATTGTTGCAGAAGTTCGATCGATGGCGACAGTTCTCTTGAACTTCAACACCTTCTGCAACTACTGATAGGCTGGCTATCGTCTAGCAAGTCAGTGGATGCGATCGCTACCCATTTAGGATTACCTTCTCTAAGGACACTAAATACTCCCATAAACAGGAACTGCGGCACCGCGTATATCCTTAGCCGCTTCTGAGGCAAGGAAACAGATGACTTGCGCTAGGGATTCTGGTTTCACCCATCGATCGGCTTGTTCGCTTCCCATCGCCTCTCGATTGGTAGGAGTATCAATAATGCTAGGTAAAACAACATTGGCTGTGATGTTCGTGCCTTTGGTTTCAGCTGCGATCGCTTGTGTGAGTGCCACAACTCCCGCCTTTGAGGCACAGTAAGCGGCTAACTGCCCTCCCGGTTGTACTGCCCCCCTCGAACCTACCGTTACAATCCGCCCGTAGCCGTGCTCTAGCATCTTTCTCAGGCTGTGCTTGCACGCTAAAAATGTTGTATTCAGGTTTAAGTCAAAGTCTTTTTTCCATTGCTCGAAGCTGTACTCGTGAGTCTTCCCCATCGAAAAGCCACCCACCAAATGGATCAGGACATCGACTCGCCCCAGATCGTTGACGAGTTGTTCGACGACAGACTCTTGAGCTAAATCGGCGGCAACAAACCGAATGCGATCGAACTCAAGTGCTGGTAACTTCCCCTTCAACCGTTCTACTTCTTTCTCGTTGTAGTAGGGAATTGTTAAATCTGCACCTTGGGCGAGAATGGCGGCAGTAACGCCCATGCCTAAGCCACCTGTACCGCCTGTGAGTAAAA
>DATNPC010000659.1:0-10185 GCA_036703375.1 Allocoleopsis sp. | reverse complement strand
CTCATCCTGACTCGTTATGCGAACGAGCGCTGCACAGATATCGCTAATTGCTTGAACTAGCATCTGAGCATCTCGAACATCAAGATTGCCATGTTCGAGATCGAGCCAAAGCCAGTCGAATGAGAGTCGAGAAAGTGCATCGGCAATTTCTGCACAAGGTAAGGTAACGATCGTTCCGACTAGAGAGATGGCGTGCGATCGCAAACGTTGACGAAACGAGTTTTCTGCTTGTGTCATTCAAATAATTCCAATAATTCCCAAAAGTTCAAGTGTTCGTTTTCTATCCAAAAGCTGGCATCATCGGCTTGCTTGAGATGTACAACAGAGTAATCGGACAGCAGTCGTGCTTCTAGCCGGTTGAGAAAGTTGTCCCAATTTTGCTCGAAACTAGGAAGGTCTTTGAGCTTTTCGGCTCGAATTTGTTCGGCTTGCTGAATCTGCTCCCAACTTCCTTTTAAGCCAGGGAGTTCTAATTGTTGAGAAAAGTTTCTGGCTTCTTCCCCGTTCATTAAAAAAGACTCAATTGGATAGGCGCTTGGTCAATGCGATTCCAAGGTAAGGGTGGTACTGGGACACCCTGTTGTTCGAGCAACTGTTGGAAGTGACGAGCATTGCTAGGAGAATATTGCTCAAGCGGACAGTGCATGAAAAAGTAAATACGTTGATGCGATCGCAACCACTGGTCGAGTAACGCTACCCATTCTTCCATAAACGGCTGATTGACCGTTGGGTCGGGATGGCTGATGAAGCGTACTAAGCTAAAGGGGGCAGTGACAACGGGTTGCATGGGCACCTTAGGCTTTCGCGGATCGACCGGTTGCTTGCCATAGGTTGCTGACCCACTATAAGCGGGACGGGTGTCCAACACCACTCGCCCAACTCCTAATTCTTCTAGGAGGGCGTTGAGGCGACTGGCATGAGGTTCTTTGAACCAGCTAGGGTGGCGCACCTCGATCGCTAAAGGGGCTTCAGTGCGAGGCCATGCCTGGAGAAAGGCGGTGAGGTCTTCGAGAGAGGTGGGTTCGTAGCTGGGTGGGAGTTGGGCGAAGATGGGGCCGAGATGTTCGCCAAAACCGCGCATCTGTTCCAAAAACTCTAAAGCACCAGGAATTGAGGGTTCTAATAAGCCATTGTGAGTTAGCTGGCGCGGTAACTTCGGGCAAAATTCAAATCCAGGTGACATTTGGGATGCCCAACTCGCGATCGTTTTGCGATCGGGTACGGCATAGAAGGTGGTATTGCCTTCAACGGTAGTGAATCGCTGAGTGTAAAGCTGTAGAAAATCTGCTGCTTTACTTCCTTTAGGGAAAAGTTCGCCCACCCAACCCTTGTAACCCCAAACTGCACACCCGATCGAAAAGCTCATGATTTCAGACGTAGTTCGCATTTTCTCTGAAATTCTAGCTAAGGGGCTTCTACCCCAGGCAGAGGAAGCGCAAAAGGCATCTTTAGCCAATCGATGATAGGAGTCCCTTCAGTTGTGAGTAATCTTACTCACAAATCCAAAGAAATTCTAAAGGAAAGCCGAAAAATGGCAAGAATCCTGATAAAAGTTAATTAAAGTTCAAATAGAGTCAGCAAATATAAAGACTCTAATCATAAAAACCTCTGAATAATATCTTTTAAGAGACAGCCTCTAGTTTTAGGGGCTGATTTTACTTTTTAGGTGCATTCACTTGAAGGTTGAACAACAGCACAAAGCAAAGGGCTAGTGAATGAATCACGGCTTGCTCGTATATGAGCCAAAGTGAATAGCCCTTGTAGCAGAAGCCTGCTAAGACATTCAATTCTTACGATTAAAACCATACAACTAGAAGCGCAGTACCAACTGCGTCTTACAAGCTATGGATTTTAAATATAAATGGAAAAATGGCGCAAGACCGACGCGGGATGAAGCAGCACGGAGCCAATATCTGCTAGATGAAAGCCAGTTTGATAACGAAAACGATCGATCGCTAGCTGAGGAAACTGCCAGAAAGCATTTGAACGTACCGACACAAACTCTAGATAGCCAAAGTCCTGTATTACCGCAAGCTGCACCTCCTGATTAAAGTGGTCAATGAATGAATGCGATCGCCCAAGACAAAAGTGCCCAGACAATGCGATCGCTTTCTCCTTTGACGCACTGCCTACGCTTTCTGGCGAAGACGTGCAGCCTGGGTTTACCCTCGATTTGCTCCCAATCCTAAACCCTTAGATATTGGGAAACTTATAGTTGATGGGGGCGGTGGGACTTGAACCCACACGACCGTTTAAGGTCAACGGATTTTAAGTCCGTAGCGTCTACCATTCCGCCACGCCCCCTTATCAGATTGCAGTGCCTTTTGTATTCTACACAACCACTGCACTTATCTATTCCACCATTAACTAGGTCTTATATGCAACTAGAAGATCAATAAACTTGCACGCGGTAATATTAAGAATGTTGAGCTGCTGCCAAGAACGACGGCTGAGTGCCGTCGAAAGAGAGCAACTCGACACCTGTGCTGCAATACCCTCTCCAGTTGTTTACCTGCTCAGAAACTATGCTTGTTGCACTGCTATACCTGGCTTTAAGTGGAGTTTACCTCGTGGTAGTTCCTGCTGCCCTTTATCTCTACCTACAGAAACGGTGGTACACGGCGAGCTCCTTCGAGCGGGGCTTTATGTACTTCCTGGTGTTCTTTTTCTTCCCAGGCTTGCTCCTGTTTAGTCCCTTCCTGAACTTGCGCCCCAAGCGGCGTCAGGTTCAGGCATAAGTAGCATCAGCTAAAGTTTTACTCAATGCGACGAATCGACGCGATCGGAATTACCCTCGGTTTCTTTGCGGCTGGCGGCATGATCTACTTCATCCTACAAACAGTAGGCTTGGATGGTCAGACAGCCGGTATCTGGAGTCAGGCCGTGCTGGTTGGAGGTTTAGTGGGCTGGTTGCTAACGTATCTGTTCCGAGTTGGCACAAAAAACATGACCTACAACCAGCAGCTGAAAGACTACGAGGACGCTGTCTTAGAAAAGCGTCTCGAAGAAATGACTCCCGAAGAACTTGCCCAACTGCAAGCAGAAATCGAACAAGAGAAGCAATCTGAGGTCAGCGATCGGTCATAATAAACAGTTGCTCCTCTTAGGCTTACCCATAGGTTTATCCCTAGGGGTAATTCAACATCTAAAATCCTCGCATCCAGAATTGAATGACCTCGGTTTCCGATCGCTTTAAATCTCTGCACGATCGCTCCCAGTGCGCCTTGATTCCCTTTATCACCGCTGGCGACCCCGATCTGAAGACAACAGCCCAAGCCCTGCGGGTGCTTGACCAATCCGGTGCTGACATCATTGAACTAGGGGTTCCCTATTCCGACCCCCTAGCCGATGGACCAACCATTCAGGCAGCTGCGACTAGAGCCCTGCAACGGGGCGTGCGCTTGGATGATGTCCTAGAGATGGTCAAAGACGTTGCTCCCGCTTTACAAGCCCCAATCGTCCTATTTAACTACTACAACCCGATTCTCAACCGAGGCATTGAATCGTTTTTAAAGCAAATTGCTGAGGTTGGGCTTAAAGGGTTAGTGGTGCCTGACTTGCCCTTAGAGGAAGCTGAATCGCTCCTCAAGCCTGCGGCAGAGATTGGGATTGAAGTCGTTTTGCTCGTTGCACCAACCAGTCCCCAAGAACGCATAGAAGCGATCGCGCGTCAATCTCAAGGCTTCATTTACCTAGTCAGCGTTACCGGCGTCACGGGGATGAGAGACCAGATCGAGTCGCGAGTGCAGGATATACTCCAGCAGATACGTACCTTGACCGATAAGCCCATTGGTGTGGGCTTTGGTATCTCCCGACCCGAACAAGCTCAACAGGTAAAAGCATGGGGTGCGGATGCCGTGATTGTTGGCAGCGCCTTCGTGAAGCGATTGGCAGATGGGACACCCGAACAAGGGTTGTCCGCCATTGGTGAGTTCTGCCAGAGTTTGAAGGCAGCAATTAGCGATCGCGAAGCTGATTGATAGACCTCTTCATAAGTTGATTTTTAGCTGTAGGGGCGTCGCTAACGCTTCGCTATCGGCTACCGCTTTGCTGCTAGCACACCCTGCTACGCAAACGCTAACGCCCTTCTAGGATTGATTTATAGCGGTTCTCGGTTGCCTAAACTATACTTACGGTCAAAGCATACCTTGCCCCTACATACCACTAAAATACCGCCGGTTTGAATTAAACCAGCGGCTTTGCTTTTGAGCTAAATTTAGCTGTCCAACAAGCGTCTATTTAATAGCTTGTTAAGGTTGCTTCCAGGTGGGTCTTAGATTGAGGAACCAAGTCCAGCGTAAGCACCGTAGAAGAATAGACCAAGAATCACGAGTACACCCGTTCCAGCAACAGTTGCAACAACCCACAGAGGGATTTTTCCAGTTCCAGTCATAGCTTAACCTCCTAATTCAATACAGCCAATAAATTGTGTTTACACCGATTTAATTCCAGTTAATTAAAGAAGTAACTGGAAAACAGAATACCGAGAACAAAAACCAGCAATAGACCCAAGTAAAGAGAAGTACGGTTGAGTTCAACCGGCTGGTTATTCGGATTGGGAGCGCGTTCTGGCATTATCGTTTCTCCTATCGTTAAATAAATTATCGTTGGATAAATTGCATCGACGCGATCGCACCCAAGAAAAAGACGGTTGGCACGGCTAACGTATGAACAGCTAGCCATCTCACCGTAAAAATCGGGTAGGAAACTGGCTGATTAGGAGTATTACTTGTCATTGTTTTAAACCTCTTTTACAACAACTACTTACTTAATAAATCGATCGATTTGCTGTTTAGCTTCGTAGCGATCGTTTACGATTGGCACTTCTAGCCGATCTTGAGTGAAGTACTCGTTAGGACGAGGTGTGCCAAACGCATCATAAGCAAGACCGGTGCTAACAAATAGCCAACCTGCGATAAACAGAGCAGGGATGGTAATGCTATGAATTACCCAATAACGAACGCTGGTAATAATATCTCCAAATGGACGCTCACCCGTTGTACCTGACATTGCTACGTTCTCCTTCCTCTCAACTGTTGAAAACTCACTAACTATAATACGAAACCGGCTTACATTGGTTCAAGCAATTTGAGATTTGTCAAGCTGCTTGCTGCTGCTGTTCGTACTTTAGCAAAACTCCCTTTTGACCAATGATAAATCCCTTTTCTGGCGATAGAAAGATAATTTTGTACAAATTGGAGGGAATGCTCTCAATTTCTCGGTCTTTCAACCAAGTTTTTCCACCATCCACACTGCACAGCAAGTTACCGCTGCCACCAGATATCCAAATTTCTTCAGGGGTTCGATACGCTAAATCCAGTAATCCCCAACTCGTAGAGAACTCTGGATAGGTCGGGTCTTCCCAAGCTTCTAGGTCATCAGCGCTGCTAAATTGCACTTGTCCGCCCCGTGCTAGTACCCACAGCCGCCCATCTTTGCCATATCCCATGCTCTGAAGGCGTCGAGCGCTCGTGCGATTATGTTGTTCCCACGCACTTTGACCGGGTTCCCACGTTGAGTAGAAGTTACCTCGAGCCGAAACCGCAACGTATTTGCCATCCTCAGAGCGCGAGAGATTCCGGACGACACCTACTGCTTCTTCGACCATGGCTTTCCAGGTCTGACCTGCGTCTTGGGTCTGGTAAATCGCTCCAACCGTGGTGGTCATTTCTGCGGACTTTGGACCGAGCGCCACAATTGAATTGGGGCCACCGGGTAACTTCTCGCTTAAGGGAATGCGCGACCAAGAAGCTCCACCATCTGTTGTATGGAGCAAGATGGACGGTTCGCCTGTAATCCAGCCTTCGTCACCGTTAAAGCTGACGGAAGAAAAGCGATACTTCTGTTCGCCTAAATCCAATCCTTTCTCTTGCCAGGTTTTGCCACCATCCGCTGTCTCTAAGATTGTGGAATCACTCCCTACGACCCAGCCATGATTGGAGTCGCCGGTAAAGGCAATGTCCTGTAACGTTGATTCCGTTGGTAAAACAACCTTTTGCCAAGGGTTATAACTCAGGGTGGGGACATTACTACAACTGACACAAAAGAAGGCAATCCCCAACAATATTACGATTTGTTTCAACCTTTTCATTAAGTAACCCATAACGTCCAGAACTGGTAAAGCAAATTGTCTATCCTTCAAAGTGGCAGTATCGTCTCAAATAGTGTGGTCTGTGACTCCTACCGCAGCAATTTTTTTTCAAGAGCAACTCTTGGAAATTGAGAACTCTCTTGCGATCTAGGCGTTGACCGTTCGGTCGTGTTCTCGGACTATCAATCCTACTGCACCGACATCAACGTAAGCCATAGAGGCTGAGAAAGAACAAAAAGGCTAAAGCCAGGGCCCCAAAAATTAAAAGGTTCTTCTGCCCTGGAGTCAACGTGTTCACGCCCAAGCCATATCCCAGATTCTCTTTGAATCCAGACGGGGCACCGCTCGAACCAATGCTCTCAAACTGAGAGGTCTTAGCCCCGCAAACGGGACAACGCCAATCAGTTGGTAACTCTTCAAATGGCGTCCCTGGTGACACATTACGAGCGTTATCGCCCCTTTTCGGCTCGTAGACATAGCCGCAAGAGCGACATTCGTAACTACTCGGCGCTTGTTCAGCAAGGGTTTGCTCGTTGGCTGGTTCGCTCATTGCTCGCAGAAATATTAGAAGCAAATATTAAAATGTATGTTAAAAATTATCGCATAAATATACAAATTTCCTAACATGGAGGGATACGCCTGGTTAAAAAGAGACTCTCGTGAAGCGGTACCAGAGTCCGCAAAAGCCAGCACGTTGCGATCGCGTCATCCATCCCAACACGAAGACTATCTGAGGTAAGGTACCTGAGACAATAGTGCATGGTGTCTCATCTTTCACCAATTCATACTGCAATTTTGCCCCCCCTAGCCCCCCAATTCTGGGGGGAACCGGAATTGCTCGCGTCCCCCTCCACTGGGGAGATTTAGGGAGCGAACTAGCCTCAGACACAAACCAGAGGACTTCCCGGCGAATTAGTTAAGTCAGTACCAATCCCCCACAGGTTGCCAGCCGCTCAAATTGCCTCCACAGCTTAGCTGAGAGTACGATTGCATTTAGCAATGATCCCGGTAAGTTTCTCCAATTCGGACGAAACAACAGACCCCCTATAATTAGGGATGAGAATGTAAAGAACTAATAACGTAAATCCCTTAGTGGCAGTTACTCATTGTGTTTGTTCTTAGCGGCTACGAGTATTTCTTAGGCTTCCTGTTGGCATGCAGTTCCGTTCCCTTCCTAGCGCTGACTGCATCTAAGCTACTGCGACCCAGCACTGGTGGTCTAGAGCGGCGTACTACTTACGAATCCGGAATGGAACCCATAGGGGGAGCTTGGATTCAGTTCAACATCCGTTACTACATGTTTGCGCTTGTTTTCGTAATTTTCGATGTTGAAACTGTATTCCTCTATCCCTGGGCTGTCGCCTTCAGCCGACTTGGACTTCTAGCTTTCATTGAAGCTCTGATTTTTATAGCAATTCTAGTGGTTGCTCTCGTTTACGCATGGCGCAAAGGAGCCCTCGAATGGTCTTAGATTCCAATACAACAAAAGAGCGTATTCTCAACCCGATTGAGCGTCCGACTGTTACTCAAGACCTCTCAGAAAACGTCATCCTCACAACCGTTGATGACCTGTACAATTGGGCACGGCTCTCCAGTTTGTGGCCCATGCTGTACGGTACAGCCTGCTGCTTCATTGAATTTGCAGCATTGATTGGTTCCCGGTTTGACTTTGACCGCTTCGGTCTAGTGCCTCGTTCCAGTCCTCGGCAAGCCGACCTAATTATTACGGCTGGCACCATTACGATGAAAATGGCACCAGCGTTAGTTCGCCTCTACGAACAGATGCCAGAACCTAAGTATGTCATCGCGATGGGAGCCTGCACGATTACAGGCGGTATGTTCAGCGTCGATTCGCCAACCAGTGTGCGAGGCGTAGATAAGTTAATTCCTGTGGATGTCTACCTCCCCGGCTGTCCTCCTCGTCCAGAAGCAGTTTTTGATGCCATTATCAAGCTGCGGAAAAAAGTGGCGAACGACTCCATGCAGGAGCGAGGCCAGACAAAACAGACGCATCGATATTACAGCACAACTCATAAGATGAAGGCTGTACCTGAAATCTTGACTGGAAAGTACCTACAGTCTGAGACACGCTACAATCCGCCGAAGGAATTAACAGAGGCGATGGGAATGCCAGTACCGCCAGCACTCAAAGCGCCTCAAAAGCAGGAGGAGGTAAATCGTCGTGGCTGAAGACGCAAAACCAGAAGCTCAAGCTGAATCTACCCAAATTGTTCAGGCAGGAAAAGTCTCAAGCTGGCTAACGGAAAACGGCTTCGAGCACGAGATTATGGAGCCAGACCACTTGGGCGTTGAGATTATTAAAGTTGACCCAGACTTCTTGATTCCGGTTGCAACTGCACTCTACGCTTACGGGTTTAACTATTTGCAATGTCAAGGTGGCTACGATGCTGGCCCCGGTCAGGAATTAGTCAGTTTTTACCACTTGACTAAAGTCACTGATAATGCAGATAGACCGGAGGAAGTCCGGCTGAAGGTGTTCCTACCGCGAGATAATCCCAGAGTGCCGTCAGTGTATTGGATTTGGAAAGCAGCTGACTGGCAAGAGCGGGAAACTTACGATATGTACGGCATTATCTATGAAGGACACCCCAACTTGAAGCGGCTTTTGATGCCGGAGGATTGGGTAGGCTGGCCGTTGCGGAAAGATTATATCTCGCCTGACTTCTACGAATTGCAAGACGCTTATTAGTTAAATTTCAGTTTTCAGACGCTGCCTCCACTCCTAATGTGGAGGCAGTTGTTTTTTTAGAGTATGTAGGGTGGGCATTGCCGAATAAAACTTGTAACTCTGACTCTATCGTTAGTCGGCAATGCCCATCCTACGATGATTAAACAAGGTGGAAGATGTCCATGTAAGTCCTAAGCTCAATGGGATATGAAATAGCCCTTTGCATAGCTAATCATGCCTTGGAGATAAGTCCTCTTGCTACATCACAACGATTGAACGAGAGCAAGAGACTGGTATGGTAATTTCGGGTTTGTTGAGTGTTAGGGGAGTCGGTCGAACTAAGGCGATTTCAGTCCTGATTGCGATCGCATATACTATCCTAAGTAGTACTGGTCCAGCCTTTTCGTCCGTTGACAAGCATCCCTTACCGATAGAATGGTCAATCCCACCGCTCACTAACGAACAACTAGCCGCAGTGCGAGCATGCGATATCCGCAAACTGGAAAGCGATCGCTATCCTACAACATTAACTACAGGAGAACTACTCAAGGCTCATACGCCCAATTCAGATTGTGATTGGGCTGTACTGGCGTGGGCTTATGCCAAACGAACCGAAAAGGGTGAAGCTGTACCCGAACAGGGTAAGCTAGCTTTAGCAAAAGCGATCGCAAACAATCCGGGTTTTGTCTTAGCTTCTCCAATCTTCTCCAGCTATTTCGGTGAAATTTCCCTCGTTAAAGCGCCACCATTTGCGCGACGGGAGATTACTGCTGTAAAAATTGAGTATCAATGGGGTGGATTAGGGGAGTTTGTAGGCTATACCGTGAATATCACCCAAGCCAACGCTAAGCCCGTAGTCTCTGGAACCGCCAAGCAGGGACCATTCGGCAATAAGCCACAGATTCCAGGAAGCATAGACAAGAATAAAGTGCAGGCCCTTGCCCCGGCTTTAACGGATTTGTTACCGATTGACTCTCAGTTTGAGATGACTGTCTGTACTGACAATTACCCAAATTGGACTGTTTCACTCACATTTGAGGACGGTACAACCTTGGAACTCGTCACTCAAGGATCGAATTTCATGTATGCGGGTGGGCCGTGGCAGACAAAAATTGGTCAACAAAACTACGTGCAGTATTCTCCCGCGTTTATCAAAGCTTTATCCGGTATCGTTGAAGACTTGAAATTACCGTGGGGTAGACCTGCAGGGATGGCCTGCGGCGGACGTGGAGATGTTTTAAAACAAGCGTTTCCAGCTAGGTAAGTAGGTCGGCATTAATACTTGTTGTTGAGGCAAGGGAGAGGCAAAGGGCAGAAGGCAGAAGGCATAAGAGTTGCCATGCATTTTGGTGTACACAGCACCCAAAGTATGTAGGGTGGGCATTGCCGACTAACGATAAAATTA
>DATNPC010000658.1:0-13326 GCA_036703375.1 Allocoleopsis sp. | reverse complement strand
ACTAAACTCAGCCGCATCCGTGAAGACCAGCAATCGAAAGTCGGGCAGCAAACAGAAGACGGTCAGGTTTACCAACAGCCAACGATGCGGGCTATCTGGCGTCATGAAGCAAACGTGACTGGGCTGACTCCCGGCAATCGTATTCCTTATCAAGTAACCAGTGTGCGGGAGGATGGGCAGGTGGTCAGCAGCAAGCAGTTTACCCTAGCCCCCAACCCGAAACCTCAGACTCCCCTAAAAATTCTCTTAACATCCGATCATCAGTTAAAACCGATGACCGCAGCTAATCTCCAGAAGGTTGCTGAAACCATCGGACAGGTGGACGCTGTCTTCTTCGCAGGTGACTCGGTGAACGTGCCCGATCGCGCTTCAGAATGGTTTGATGACAATCGTGGGGGTGCCTTTTTTCCTGGTCTTCAAGGTCGCGCGCATTACGAACTGGAGAAAAATGGTGTCAAAACTACTTACACGGGTGGTGAGTTGATTCAACATGCCCCACTATTTCCAGCAACCGGCAACCACGAAGTGATGGGGCGCTTCTCGATGAAGGATAGCTTGAGCGACCAGTTTGCCGACTCTTTTCCCCGTGCGGTTGCTCAAGCGATTTATCAAACCAAAGCCAAGTGGTTAAACCCGACGAATGACCCAAGGCAGCGCGAACTTTGGTTAAAAAATAACACCTTCAATACCGACACCTATCAGGAAATTTTTACCTTACCCCAGAGCCACTCGGGTGCGAAGAATTACTACGCCGTGACGTTCGGGGACATCCGCTTGGTCGTACTCTACATTACCAATATCTGGAGAACCCCCAGCTTAGATGCAGATGCCAAGGGGAAATATCGCGAACGAGGACAAGATTTGAACAATTTGACCGCGTGGGGATACGGGCAGCATATTTTTGAACCCGTTGCCAAGGGAAGTACTCAGTACAACTGGCTCAAAAGAGAACTCAACAGTTTGCCATTCAAGCAGGCGAAATATAAGATCGTGATGTTTCACCATCCGCCTCATTCTCTGGGTGATAACATTGTTCCTGCCTATACCGACCCCGTACAACTGATTGAGCGGGATAAAGATAGACGGATTAAGGCGATACGTTACGAATATCCCAAAGCTGATGATTACATCATTCGAGATGTGGTACCGCGGCTGGAAGCGTCAGGCGTGCAACTGGTGTTCTACGGACACACGCACGTTTGGAACCGTTTTGTGTCACCCAAGGGGATGCACTTTTTAGAAACCTCCAACGTGGGCAACACGTATGGGGCATACTTGGGTCAAAAGAAGCGATCGGTACCCACAAACTATTTAACCGAGTACGATGCTACAGGCGATCCCAACGGGTTGGAAGCAGTCACGCCCACGCTTGCGCCTCTGTTGGGAGACGATCGCAAACCACTGCCCTACGTTGCCAGTGATGATATTACAGCTTTTAGTATCTTAGACACGGGTACTGGTTTGGTGAGCAGCTATCGCTTCGATACGCGATCGCCACAGTCACCCGTCGTAAAATTCGATGAATTCAGGCTCGCTTCATCGCTTGAGCCGAAGAAAAGTCTTAACAAGACTGTAGCACTCGCGGCTGCCGTTACATTAATTTTTGTCTTGCTCGGTACGGCTTGGTTCGTCAGGAGTGGGATTAAAACGGTTACACATTTGTCACTGCTGCGATAAATAACAATATATGAAGAATGGGTAAAGAAAATACTCGCATTTCAATGCTTCTATCGATTTAGCGCTCGTTACTTAATTCAGTATTATTCCGCTTGTAAATCCAATAAACTTTAAATAAAGGAATTTTTTTAAAGATTATGTAAAAAATCCTTTAAGGCGCTAGTAAAAAACACCTATTGAGTAGAATATTCATACTATATGTAGAGAAAAAAAGAAGGAATAAATACCTCAACCTAGCAAGACGTTTTAGAGCCATTCCCATACAATAGTGGCATTGTCATCCGTCAGATAGTGCTCTACATCAGTCTGACCCTGTGAAGACTTGACAGTTAGTTTCTCATCAAGTTACTGATTCGGTTCAAGATAACCATCAGTATAAAGTTTGAGAGGAACTAACTCTTGTTTTCCATCTCTTGTAACCTTTACATAGACAATTTTTAGAAAAGTATGCTCTTTTTTGTTGTCGTCAAACATCTGAACCTCCTTGACATTCCCACTGACCAGCTACCGATCTGCTTAGCTCAAGGGGAAATGCCTTGACCTAATCTCTTATATGTCTCACTTAACTGCGCTTATGCAGTGCGATCGCTAACTCATACCAACTAGTTGGGAGTATACTCGGCGCTACTCCTAGACAGACCCTGTTGAGATAGGTTAGCCCTCAAGGACACGAGGCTTAATTGCTCGACTTTAACAGGATTGGTGGGAGATTCATTTTCCTGCCGAAGACGCCTTTATTACTGCTCATCCTCAACCAGTAGGATTTGCTCCGGTAGAACCTATAACAAGTTGTAGCGTGAGAATTGCCGATCGCATAGCTCTCGCAGCGGATGCTATTTTCTGCGTTCAGTAAAAATGCGGAACTTAAAAGCATAAAAATTCAGCAATATGCTTGAGGCAATAACCAGGAAGGACATCCGACAATAGAAAAACTTACAGAATACTTGCCGGAATTTCTGTAGAGAAATAGATGATCTGTATAGGTGTTATAGAACTCTAAAGAAGTACCAAGGTTCCAGAAAGTTTCCAAACGTTCAACTGAGTGATGGAAAGATTAACAATCCCAATCAGTGAGGGAAATAGGTATTAGTTATGCTTGAAGGTTTACAACTATTTTCTGATAGCAAATTTATTCCCCACGAACAGTGTTATCTCTGGGCCCCGATTGCGATCGGACTCCACATCGCCAGCAATCTAGTCATAGGCGTTGCCTATTTCTCAATGCTGTTCCTGTTGGTCTATTTCCTCCAACAGCGTTTTGAGATTCCCTACCGACGGTTGCTTGGGCTGTTGTCGATCGCGATGGGAGTCTTTACCATCGCTCATCTGATACCAGCATGGACGCTTGAGCCTTCCCTGTATTGGTTATCCGGACTCCTAAAAGCGATCGCGACAGGCATGTCCCTGTACGTGGCGATTGAGCTAGCCTATTGGTTCTCTAGAGATGGGGGATTTTTATTCCCGCTGCAAACCAGCAGCGAGCAGCGAACAGTTGGTCATAGCTCGCTGCTCGCTGTTGAAGCGCAAGCCTCCAGTCAACGACTTTCCTTGCTCATCCAGCAAAGTCCTTTAGGCGTTATTGAATGGACTCCCGATCTGGCAGTAGTAGACTGGAACCCAGCAGCAGAAAAGATTTTTGGCTATACCAAGCAAGAGGTTTTAGGGCGTCACGCGATCGCACTAATTGTCCCTGAAATGGCTTTACAGCAGGTCGGGCAAGTAGCCGCACAGCTATTACAACAACAGGGTGGAACGCGTAGCACCAATGCAAATATCACCAAGGACGGTACCCAGATTTATTGCGAATGGTACAACACGCCACTGGTTAACGCAGAAGGTCAAGTGGTGGGTATTGCTTCGTTGGTACAAGACATCACCGAGCAAAAATTAGCCTCATTAGCGCTCCAGCAAGCGAACAACCAGCTAGAGATGCGCGTTGACGCCCGCACTCAAGAATTAAAGCAAGCGATCGCGCAACTGAGAAATGAAGTGAGCGAACGCCAGCAAGTGACAGCCGCTCTCCGAGAGAGAGAACAGCAGTATCGCTCGGTGGTTGACAACGTCAAAGAAGTCATTTTCCAAAGCGATAGGAACGGGTTGTGGACGTTCCTCAATCCAGCTTGGACTGAAATCACGGGTTTCGCGATCGCTTATAGCATCGGCACGTCCTGCTTAGATTACGTTCATCCCGATGACAGGCAGCGCTATCTCGACGAACTCCAACCCTTAATGGCAGGTCAAAAAGAATACTGTCGCTATGAAGTTCGCTACCTGACGGTTTATGGTAGGTACCGATGGATTGAGGTACTCGCTCAATTAGCCTTCGATGCCAACGGGAATACTACTGGCACTTGTGGCACGCTCAAGGACATTACAGAGCGTCATGTGGGGGAAGAGGCTCTGTGCAAGCGACAGCGTTACCTCGCCGCTTTAGTTGAAGTGCAACAACAGTTGTTGGCATTTAAAGGGGATAGTAACAACGAGTCATTAGATCCGAATCCCTACACCGAAATTCTCAGAATTTTAGGACAAGTGTCCGGTGCCAGCCGCGTTTATGTCGTTGAAACCGATAACCCAGAGTCTTTGTCCGCGATCGCATCGGGTCAAGTAACCTCCGACAACGACGACTCGACTCGAACCGCTCAACCTCATGGGAACATGGGGATCGAACGGCAAGTACAATGCCCAAGCCAAAACAACGAGCAGAAAACGCTGCGCGAACGGCAACCACACAACCCAACGAGGCATTCTACTTCTAAGTTCCCGCAAGCTAGCGCGAACGTCACCGCTACGGCTTTAGAGAAGGTGATGCGTCCTGCGCCAACCGAGACAGGGAGACGGGGAGACGGGGAGATTCCGGCGTTGTGGCAGCAGCCTGCTCTCAGCTACCCTCTTCGCCAGTCCTCCAGTCAGCCTCAACCGATTGCAGATGACTCCACCCATCTGTTCATGAGTCAGCGAGCGCAGTGGTGCGCTCCAGGCATCCCGCAAGACACCAATCACTCGATGCTGCAAAACCGTCCTGGCGACAACTTTTTCCCGCGTTGGCTGCAAGTTTTGTCGCAAGATGAAATTATTACAGGTGTCGCTGCTGATTTTCCGGAGTCCGAGCGGCTCGTTTTGGAATTCCAGGGCATCCTTTCAATTTTGATGTTGCCCCTAAAGGTCAATGGCAAGTTTTTTGGGTTTATCGGTTTCGACAACTGCGTTCAAGCTCGCCCGTGGCAGGCATCGGAAGTCGATTTACTGCGCGCAGCCGCCGCCTCAATTTCCCTGTGGTACGAAGGACTGTTGGCTCAAAAAGCACTGCGTCAAAGCGAAGCCACCAATCGCGCCTTGCTCGAAGCCATCCCCGATGCCTTGCTCAGGCTAAGTAAAGATGGCACGTATTTAGACTTCATTCCCGCTAAAAATCTCCAAACTCCGATCGCGGCCAACAAGGTAGTAGGGAAAAAAGTGTTTGAGGTGTTACCTCCGGAATGGGCGAGGAAGGTGCTTGGCGATGTGAAAGCGGCTCTACACACGGGCAAAGTGCAAGTTTCAGAAGGATTGTTCCAGTTCAATGGCAAGCAGCGTTATTTCGAGATTCGCACTGTTTTTTACAAAAACGATGAAGCACTGATGATGGTACGCGATCTAACCGATCGCCAACAAGCTGAGGCCGCACGACGCAAGAGCGAAGCTCGATTACGCAAACAGCATAAGGCACTCTCCGATCTAGCTCGCTGTCAGGCAATTTACAGCGGTAATTTGAGTGCCGCCTTACAGGAAATTACTCAAACCGTGACGCGAACGCTGGACGCCCAACGCTGTAGCATCTGGCTTTACAATGACGACGATCGCAACTCGCTTCACTGCCTCGATCTATACGAACTCAGATTGCATCGCCATTCGGCATCCTACCAACTGAGCGCCATAGACTATCCCGAGTACTTTAAAGCACTCTTCACCGAGCGGATTATTGCCGCTGCTGACGCTCATGCCGATCCGCGATTACATGAGTTCTCTGCGTCTTATCTGACTCCGTTAGGAATTACCTCCGTGTTGATCGTACCGATTCACTTGGGAGGATTGACCGTAGGCGTGCTGTGGACGGAACATATTGGAGCGCCCCGACACTGGTCGTTGGAGGAGCAAAACTTCGTTAGTAATAGTGCTTATATGGCGTCTCTGGCGATGGAGGCCAGTCATCGAGCGGCAACGGAAAAAGCGCTTCGCTCTAGCGAGGAGCAATTCCGCCAGCTGACCGAAAATATCCGCGAGGTTTTCTTTTTGACCGCTCCCGATTTCAGTCAAATCCTCTACATCAGTCCTGTGTATGAGGAGGTATGGGGCCGTACCCCCCAAAGTTTATACGAGCGGCCAGTTTCTTGGTTAGAAAGCGTGCATCCCAAGGATCGCGATCGCGTTAGCACGGCTCTATCGCAACATCTTCAAGACAAGCTGGCGTTCCAGGAAGAGTATCGGATTGTGCGACCCGATGGGTCAGTGCGTTGGGTCTGGGTGCGTGCCTTTCAGGTTCTCAACGAAGCCGGTTCAGTAGTGCGAATTGCCGGAATCGCCGAAGATATCACCGAACACAGGCAAGCCGACGAAGCCTTGCGGGCATCAGAAGCCAAGTACCGAGCTCTCGTGGAGAAGATTCCCGCCGTCACCTACATAGCGGCGCTGGATGACACCAGCACCACGCTTTACATCAGTCCGCAGGTTGAAGCCCTCCTGGGATACTCGCAGATTCAGTATCAGCATCATCCTCATCTATGGTACGAACAGCTGCACCCCGACGATCGGGAAAGCGCGATCGCGATTAGGCATCGCTTCCTCACCCAGTTAGCAGAAAACCCAGCGAATAATGAACCCTTCGTGCGCGAATACCGCCTGCGGACTCGCACGGGTCAGGTGCTATGGATTCGGGACGAGGCTGTTATGGTGACTGATGAGGCAGGACAACCCCTCTTCTTGCAGGGAGTAATGTTCGATATTACCAAGCGCAAGCGAGCTGAATCCGAGATTTTGAACGCTCTGGCTAAGGAAAAAGAACTCGGCGACCTCAAATCTCGTTTTGTCTCGATTGCCTCTCACGAATTTCGCACGCCACTCACCACCATCCTATCTACCGCTGAGTTGCTGGAACATTACAACTGGACGAAAGAGGAACAGTTTGAACAATTGCATCTCATTCAGGACGCGGTCAAAGATATGCTTCAGTTATTAGAAGATATCTTGTTTATTGGCACGGCAGATGCCGGACAGTTGCGATTCAACCCAGAACCGTTACTCTTGAATGAATTTTGTCAGGAGTTGGTCGCTCAGATCGAGCGGGGGATAAGTTTGACATCCGGCCCTTTGTCCGTTCGACATGCGATCGCATTTTCCTGTCGAGGTCAAACGTTCTTAGCTTGCCTAGATAAGCGGTTGCTGCGGCAACTGCTCGCTAACTTGCTCTCAAACGCAATTAAGTATTCTCCAGCTGGTGGTTCCATTGATTTTGAATTAGTCTGTCAAGGGGAGCAAGCGATTTTTAAGATTCAAGACCGAGGAATTGGCATACCCAAAGAAGACCAATCTCGGCTGTTTGAGTTTTTCCATCGGGGTAGAAATGTAGGTGCGATCGCAGGTACGGGATTGGGGTTAGCGATTGTCAAAACCTGCGTTGACCTGCATAGGGGTGAAATCGCCGTCAACAGTGAAGTTGGGGTAGGAACAGAATTTATCGTCACCCTACCTCTAAAAAATCCATTCTCGATCGCTCTTTATGCTGAACAATCCACGACTGAATTAGGAATTACGAATTATGAATCATGAAATTAGTTACTTGTTTTTCATCATTCATCATTTATAATTCATCATTTTTAGGATTCTTGAGCAAAGAGCGCTCTCACACTACGTTCACCGACCCAAAGGCAAAGACCGATGTATAAAATTCTTGTCATTGAAGACGAGCGAGTGATTCGCCATAACCTGCTCAAACTTTTACAGGCAGAAGGATTTCAGAGCATCGGTGCAGAAAATGGAAATGATGGATTACAGCGGGTTCAAAGCGAACAACCGGATTTAATTATTTGCGACATCCTGATGCCTGGTCTCGATGGCTACGGCGTTCTGAAGGCTTTGCAACAAAATCCCATGACCGCTTCAATTCCCTTTATTTTCCTCACTGCTAAAGCGGATCGCTCGGAGTGGCGTCACGGCATGAATTTAGGCGCAGATGATTACCTGACGAAGCCGTTTACCCGAGCTGAACTACTAGCCGCTATCACCTCTCGACTACAAAAAAAAGTATCTCTGAACCAAAAGCATACCCGCGAACTGAAGCGAGCAGAAGATCGATTGAATTATCTGATTCGGTACAACCATTTGACCAACTTGCCCAATCGGATTTTGTTGCAAGAACGCCTCAGTCAACTGCTGGCTCAACCCGACGCCCGCTTTAGACCCATTCCTCTGCTGGTGCTCGGCTTCGAGCAACTGAACCAGATTAACAATACCTTAGGCCCTGCCAGCGGTGACTGGTTACTCCAAGCTGTAGCCGAACGGTTGCGGAGTCGGATTGGTCCGCAGGACACCGTCGCCCATTTGGGTGGCGCTCAATTCGCCATCCTCTTGACGTCTATCGAGCGCAGGCAACAGGCCATCAAGATTGCTCAAACGCTACTAGATACGTTCTCCTCACCCTTTTTAGTCGGCGACCACGAGATTGTCCTCTCAGCGAAGATTGGCATTGCCTTATTTGGGCGAGATGGCTGCGATTTGGATACTCTGATCAAGCATGCCAGCGCCGCCCAAGCCGAGACGAAGACACTGGGAAAAAAGTCCTATCAGTTTTATCTAGCGTCCATCGGAACCAAATCAAAAGAAGCACTACTTCTGGAACTAGAATTGCGCCAAGCCCTCGAACGAGACGAGTTTGAAGTCTACTACCAACCGAAGGTAAATCTCCGAACGGGAGAGATTGAGGGGGCAGAGGCCTTAGTCCGTTGGCATCATCCTCAGCGAGGAGCTATTTCCCCGACTGAATTTATTCCCATGGCCGAGAAAACCGGCTTTATTATTCCTTTAGGAGAGTGGGTACTCAAAACCGCCTGCCTGCAAGCCAAAAGTTGGCAAGCGGCGGGGTTACCCGCAATCCGCATCGCCGTCAATTTGTCGGGGCATCAGTTTAGTCAGCCCGGTTTGGGGAGCTTAATTGTCGAGATTCTTAAAGAAACAGAACTAGACCCCAGCTATCTGGAGTTAGAACTGACCGAAAGCGCACTCATGCAGAATCCCAACGCCGCGATCGCGATTTTGCAGGAATTAAGGTCTCTCGGTATTTTAATCTCCATTGATGATTTTGGTACGGGCTATTCGTCGTTAAGCCATTTGACTCAATTTCCCTTTGATGTATTAAAGATCGATCGCTCGTTCGTGTGTCAACTCACCGAGGATTCCAAGAACACCGCGATTACCACCGCAATTCTCCAAATGGCTCGCAGTCTAAATCTTAAAGTTGTCGCTGAAGGGGTAGAAACTCCTAGCCAAATTGCCTTCCTTCAAGGTCATGAATGTGATGAGATACAAGGCTATTTATTCAGCCCTCCTTTATCCGCCGAGCAGTTTGGTAATTTGCTAACAGTTGGTAAACGCTTACCCCTCACATCGAGCTAAACGATTACTCAAAATTCTATTAAAAAAGTTTTGAGTTTTGAATGATGAATTTTGGATGAAAAACTCAAAACTCAATCCTCAAAACTCTTTTTGTACACCCCCTAGTCGTCCACATCCTCTACGTCACCCACAATCGTTAACACGACACCAACACCAAGCAGTGCCCAAACTACAGTGGGTGTTGTAGCCGCCGCTCCGACAATCGCAGGAAACAGAACAACAGCTGACAGTGCCGCCAGCGAGCTATTAAGCAGCATTTGAAAGAGCTTCATCGTTCCGAAGAAAAAATTTTGCTTCCGAAACATCTTTCTATTGTTTTTGCTGCTAACCGGACGTTCTTTAACAATAGAAATACTGGCTTGTTGTCAGTTCTATTGTGAAGACTGGGACTGAGAGACGTTAGGATTTTTTGTCGTCAACTTTAAGTTCATAGATATTCCACAAGCTTCCTCCAAGAGCTGAGTATTTGACCCCCTCAATGCGATCGCGGATGGCGGCCAAACTCAACGGACTGACTAGGTGGATAAACGGCAAATACTCTTGGGCGATGCGCTCACCTTCGGCATAAATTGCTTTACGTTTGGCATCGTCTAACTCCTGCGCCCCTTGGACGTACAATTGAGCGATTTCTCGCTCCCAATCGGCAAATTTCTGACCGACGATTGGCGGTTGTCCGGGTGTAGGCTGAGAATTAAATTGATGGAGTTGACCATCTAGCGCCCAGATTGTGGAACTACTATGCGGGTCGAGCCCTCCCCCGCCAATCGCACCGAGATAAGCATCCCAATCCAACGCATTGTTGAGCTTATCTAAAAGGGCATTGAAGTCAATCGCTTGAAAATCGACTTGAATGCCGATATTGCTCAAATTTTGCTTGATTTGGGCTCCAATCGCGCTAATGGTTCGACCCCCTGCATTCGTCAGGAGGGTGAAGCGCACGCGGTTGCCCTCCGCATCCAAGAGTTCGCCTCGATCGCTATACTTGAATCCTGCGCCTAAGAGTAATTTTTTCGCTTTGTCCGGGTCGTAGTTATAAACCTTCAAGCCCTCTTGAGGCGAGAGATAATAGGGACTGCCTTCAGGAATCATGGAATTTTGCAGTTCGCCCAATCCCCGGAAGATATTGTTAATCATCGTTTGGCGATCGATCGCGTGAGCGATTGCCTGTCTAAATGCGATCGTATTAAACCAGCGAGATTTAATGGGATTGACCAGTGGCTGACCGTTGGGCTTACGCGCTTGATTGAGATTGAAGCACATAAACAGTCGGGTCGTATCTGGGCCGCCATTGTAAATCGTAAATTTCCCTCGCTTTTCTTCGTGCTTGAGCAGAGCAAACGTTGCAGCGGAGATATTTAGAAGATCGGACTCTTGGGAGCGAAACTGGAGTAAGGCAGTATCACTATTTTCGATAATCTGCCAGATAAAGCGATCGATATAGGGCAGAGAGTTGCCTCGATCATCTTTGCGCCAGTAGTGGGGATTCCGTCGGAAAACTACGCGCTGATTGATGCTGTAACTTTCCATCTGATAAGGGCCATTGCCGATAATTTTGGTGGGAGCGGTATCGGTTCCCCAGGTGGCAAGAAACTTAGGCTTCCCTTCCGAATCTTTAGTCATTACCGATTCCCGCAGAGCATGGGCAGGTAAAATGGCTGCGCCACCGGCATTGAGGAGGAAGGGGGCAAATGGTTCGGGAACCGTAAACTCTACTCGGCGCTCGTCGAGCTTCCGTACTTTTGGCAAAGCTTGACTCTTACCAATTTTGAGTACATCTCGGGTTGGCGCAGGAATAGCTGGGTTGAGGTAGATGTCATTAAACGTAAACACCACGTCATCTGCCGTTAGAGGTTGACCATCTGACCATTTAAGTCCCTCACGTAGAGTAAAGACGATTCGCTTTTTATCGTCTGAAATTTCCCAGGACTCGGCTTGAGCGGGTTGAAGCTGGTTAGTTACTCCATCGACACCGATTAACCCCTCATAGAGGTAATCGAACACATTCGGTGATTCTTGGCTGAGGGCGTAATTGAAGGTTTTGGGGTCAGTCCCAACAGTGGCAACAAATTGAGAGACTTCAGCTGCTTGAGTATTAAATTGATTGATAAAGTCAACAGGACTACAGGCTACAAACGCGATCGCGCTTACTATAGCCAGCAATACGCTCACAGCAGAACGCCAGGTAGGAACAACCATCTTCAAGGACTTCATAGGAACTCTTGTGCCGCATTCTCCAGTGTAAGAGTTTAAGGTGAATGGCACTGACTTAATCATTAATCAACCTTGCGCGGGGGGGTTGGGGGAGACGCTTGTCCCCCAATGGGGGTCATTGATGTCAACTTAGCGTGGAACCCTCAGTCCGGCAGGGGTTTAAACCCCTGCCTCATAGCGAAAGTCCTCTGAAGAGGACTCATGAGTCTAATAGTCCTCTTCAGAGGACTTTTGCTATTAGCCTGGGACTTAAGTCCCAGGCGATTTTCGGCTTAAGTTGACACCAATGAATGGGGGTTTCCCCCAAACCCCCAAGTCCGGGTTTTTTCTAATACCTGCAATTTTCGCCTTAAGTCAGTGCCATTCAGTTTAAGGTCATGCTGACCGATGAATGCTAACCAGAACCTGCCGTTTACGTGCTGTCCTCTTCCCTTCGGGCGCGCTAGCTGGAGCGGGAAATGAATTCCTACATCCAGCGTCCACCAATTTCCCCTGCTCAATTCCCTCTCCGTCTTTGAACCTTGTAGTTAATCCTGATAGGAGAACCGCTATATCTTCCTGTCCGTGCGTAAGTCCTACTGCTCAGAGCTTGCACCACTTTCAATAGTCTTACTTATGTAGGGTGGGCATTGCCGACCAACGAGAGAATCAAGTTTTCAAGTTCTATTCGGCAATGCCCACCCTACGATTATTGAGAAAGTTGCAAGTTAAGAGACTGCCTTTTCTCGAACAGCTCCCCATCGGTTAACTGATGCAACTTTTGCTGACTTTGCGGAAATGTCTTTCATGCTGTTGTTAGCTATATTTAGCTAGCCTAAATGAGTCATAAAAGTCCAGTAAAGCTGAAAAGCTTATCCAACAAGCATTGCTGTTTTTACAGAGGATTTAGGTTAGTAATAGCGCGATGAACCCTTAACTCCTTTTTAACTAAAACAGAGGTTATATCCCATGGATGCAGAATTCCGATTTCAACCTATTTCCTTCAGTTGGGTCGCGGTTCATCCCAAACCCAAAGGAGTCGTCCAATTTATAGGCGGTGCTTTCTTTGGAACTTTCCCAACGCTTTTTTATCGGTATTTCCTGAGAAAAGTATTTGAAGAAGGCTATACCATCATTGCCTTACCCTTCAGGTTTACGTTTCGGCATTGGCCGATCGCGGTGAGTTTATTGAGAGAGCAGGCTGTACTAGCAGACGAAATCTCCAAAATAGCTCAGAAGTCAAATTACGAAATCGATATCTATCAAGATAAAGAAAAATACTTTTGGTTGGGGCATAGCCTAGGATGCAAATACGTCTCTCTCTTAGAATTCCTAAGTAGCGATCGCTGGGCAGAAATATTGCAAGAGTGCGGGGGGCAAGACGAGATTCAACGCATTGAAGATAGTCTCAAAGATGTTCCTCCCGATCGACGCTCGATCAAAGGCCAACCTTCTTTAGTCATTGCACCTGATATTAGCGACACCCAAAGCGCCATCCCTAAGCCTCTGGCTTTCGTAGCGCATTTTCTCGATCGCTACAATCTCGGAGTAATCCCCACCAGAAAACAAACTCAGGGCTTTATCGCTAAGAGCGATTTATTTAATCTAACGGCACTGATTTCCTTTGATAAGGATACCATCGCCGGAAGTGAGACCGATCGGAACAAAGATGAGGAGACTAGAACCAATAGTGATGTACTTTGGATGACTGAGTATTTAAAGCAGAAAACCTTTCCAATTCTCCATCAGGAAATGCCAGGTAAGCATTTAGAACCTATTGGCATCCAGGTAGGCGACTCTATAGTCGATCTA
>DATNPC010000657.1:0-6096 GCA_036703375.1 Allocoleopsis sp. | reverse complement strand
AGTGCTTGCGATGCGGCAGTGACGAATGGTAGACGAGTATTCGCGAGATAGTGCTTCAACTGGTGCTGCGAAAAGAGGCTATTTGGCGTTAATAGCGAGTGCTTTGCGAACAAGAGTTGATGCACTTGCCGGATAGGATGTGCTGGGGACAAACCTAAGTTCGGAAGTACTGGATGGATCAATAGGCTAACCAGCAAGGTACTAACGATAGCCACCAATCCAATACCGAGCAGCTGTACTGTACGTTTAAACCAAGGCCATCTACGATGCTTAGGATCGTAAAAGACCGGATAAATTGATTTTTTTACCATAAAAAATCTTTCCTTAAACTTTTAAAATTAGCATCCCAGCCAAGATACCCTACGGCATCATCTCGATCGAGTTTTTTAGGCAAGACGACAGCGAAGACTCTTATGAGTAAAAGTCAAGTCGCAAGCTAACCTCAAAGGGTTTGCACTGCAATTTTGATGGTTGAAGTGTAGCTCCAGATGAAGAGTAATATCGTTGGCGTAACAGACCAAATTAATCGCACAAGGGTAGTAGCTATGAATGTAGTTCGATGTGCAGTTTATAAATAGTCTGTGTCTAAGTTGTGTCGAGTGTATGTCTTACCTGTGAAAATTTCGTCCAAGGATTGTGATTCTGCTTATACGTACATGAAATAATCTAGCATCAACGCATCTAAGCTATTCTTGACAAAACTTCTGAAATGCGTATTAACCTAACCCGATTAGCAATCACCTATTGCTGACCTGATTATCTACAAAAAGCAAGCAAGGTACTAAATTGCTCGGACTGGTACGGATCTTTCGGTTCATCTCCCTCTCTCTGTATTCTCTGTGCCTCTGCGGTTTAATACTCTTCTTAATATTTTTAATAAAAAAATATAAAATATAACAGATGATGCGCTCTTAATAATTAATAATAAAGCACCCTTTTACATAGTAGAAAGTCTCGCAAATTGAACTATTGATATAAAAAAACACGAGAGATAGAAACATTCATTTAAACCGATAGGAGAGTTAGCAAGAAGTAAGGGATTAAGAGTTGAAAGAGTGGGGACTGGGATTGTAAAACTTTCAACTCTCAACGTCTACTCTCCCCACTCACGTTCTACACCTCACCGATTCCATCAGAATTGCGAACTTTCCAAGCCAGTTCCAAAAGTTGCGTCCAGCGCTTTTGTACTTGTTTGGGGGTGCAACCGATCGCTTTAGCAATTTCTCGCTCGTCTTTGTGAGCCTGTTTGAGTGACAGCAATTGCTGCTGTGCCCGATCGAGTTGGGCGACAAAAGTATCCCACACTCTAGAAGACATGCCTAGCTTTTGATCGAGGTCGGCTCCTAGCCATTGGTGTACCAGCTTCCAGTGGGAAGAGCGAGAAAACTTTTCCACATGATACTTAAAGCGCTGTTGCAGGTAATCGCGTTCTCTCGGCGTTAGACCCAGAATGCTGTCGATGTCCGGTGCCGCCAAGTCTTGCAACTTTAAGACCAAGTAATCTGCACAGTCGGAGTGACCTTGAGATTCTAAGTATTCCACGAGTTCCGAGACAACGCGATCGCGTAATACCGCTTCACTAGGGTCAACTGTCTCAGAGATAAGACGCGAACGCACTTGTTGCATCGCAGCAGAACGGCTTTGCTCCTGTGCATCCTCGCCTCTGGCAAACTCGACTGCCTGTTCGATATCCAGTGGGGTTTCACTGGGCTGCCGCTTCGCAAAGCTTTGCGCTCTCAGCACGATGAGCTGTTGATTGCTGCGATTCGGCAAAGTAATGCGTCGCTTGGCATATTGCTCGGTAAACGCCATGTATTCTGCCAGTTCGATTTGGGTACGGGGCGTGTAATCAGCCTCTACCTGATTTTCCCGTCGGAATGCTTTGAGAGACTCGGCATAAAAATCTTGCAGGAAGTCTTCAATTAAGTTGTATCGAGCAGAGAAACTCAGTTGGGATTGAGGCTGTGCCACATGGCGATAGATCATCACGCTGAGATTGCTGTGCAATTCAACCCGACCTTGCTTGGAACCCAGCTTGTAGTAAGATAGGCATTTTCCAAGGCGATGACGTGCCAGTGTCAATTGCCAGGAATTGATTTCACCCGACGTTTGGATGCGATCGCTTTTACTACAAATCCGTTCTACCTCTTGCACGATGCGATCGACGACTGCCTTAGCACGGCTGGAGATGGAACCCACTTGCGCTCTTAGTTCATCAAGCAACACCTGAGTCAGAGTCTGGTTGCTATTTTCTGGAAGAATTTCCTGAGCAGGGAAGTGGCTGTGAGAAGTTTGGTTAGTAGAGTTGGCTGTTTTAACTTGCATGGTATTGCCCCGTAAAGACTAAAGTCAGGAATTGCAACAACATCTCTTAAGAGGGATTGTTCGTGCAGGCGTCTGCTGTCAGGATTCACCCTCTGCTGCTGTCCACAATTTGAATGTAGACTGCTACCCTGAGTCTTCGGGTCATTCTTGTGTCACTATGCTTAGCTCACTGTTTGACCGCTCGTATCGGCAGTTATTCGTCGGCACTGCCAACCGCTGTCAACTCTTGCTGTGAATGGATTTGGGCGATTTTAACCATCAGCAGCCTGAGCCTATAAGGAGATGAGTTGAGAGGACAATCCAGAAACTGGTTTGATTTCAAGCTCCTCGTCCGTAACCCCCCGCTCGTCGTCTGTAGTCTATGCTTTGACAAACAGGGTCTTGCCGTCGAAATGAGAACTTCTGTCTTGAGTTTCGGACACTCCTGTTGCTGGATTTGGTAGTTTGGATGGTCGAGCGCGAACTAGCCCCTGCCAGTTCCGACTACAACAGTCGGAACCGATGCATTGGTATCTGTTTCTTTTAAAATCAAAAATCCAAAATCTCAAATCGCTCTTCAAGCGTCCCTTCACCCTTGATTAGCTGGCTAGCGATGCCCAAGCGGTTGCGGATTCCCAGCCTAGACCCTTTCGCACGATTACAGGCTCCTCGCTCGTCATATCCACAATCGTGGACACTTGCAGACCTGGTTTCTTGCCATCATCTACGATGATATCCACCATCCCATCGAACTCATCGAATAGTCTGACCCGTTCCAGAGCGATAGCAGGAGTTTGACCATTCTCATCAGCCAGATGCGCCGACGTGGAAATAATGGGATTTCCCAACGCCGCTAGCAGCGATTGACACACTGGATGATCTGGCACGCGAATGCCACTCGTTTTTCGTTTGGGATTCATTACTAGCTTGGGAACTAACTTGGTGGCAGGGAGTAAAAATGTATATGGTCCTGGAATCAGACGCTTCATAACGCGGTAAGCTGGGTCACTCACCCAAGCATATTCGGTAATATTCGACAGAGAAGAACATAGAAACGTCAGGGGCTTATCATTGGATAGTTGCTTCAAACGCCTCACACGTTCTATTGCCGACTTTACTTTGAGGTCGCAACCAATTGCATAGACAGTGTCAGTGGGGTACAGCATCACAGCACCATCTTGCAAGGCCTCCTTAATTTCCTCTATTCGTCGGATTTGAGGATTTTCCGGATGAACAGTGTAAATAGTAGCCATTAAAAATTTTTCTCTCAACCGTCAAATCATAAAAGTAATGAGTCATGAATGATAAGTTTCCTCACAATTGGATCGGCAAAACTTCATGAGCAAAGTCGCTTACCTGGATTGTCCGACTGGAATTTCCGGTGATATGTGCCTGGGAGCGTTAGTCTCGGCGGGCGTGCCTTTGGAGTATCTGAGCGAACAGCTCAGAAGGCTAACAATTGAGTCGGAGTATCGCTTACGAGCCGAAAGCGTTCACCGCAACGGTCAGTTGGCCACAAAAGTCCATGTAGACTTACTCACATCAATCGAATGCGATCGCAAACCCGAACATCACGACGAGCACCATCACGACCATCATCACAGCCACGCTCATGGTCTTAGTTCAAAAGGTAGACGCGAAAACCCTCACGAGCACCAGGCTTCTGCTCACGCTCCAACACGGCACTTGCCAGAAATCGAACACCTAATTACCGCAGCCGCGTTACCAACACGGGCATCACAATGGAGCCTAGCCGTATTTCGCAAACTCGCAGAGGCAGAAGGAGCAGTGCACGGTATTGCACCCGAGGAAGTACATTTCCATGAAGTGGGTGCCACTGATGCCATTGTAGACATTGTAGGAACGTGTTTGGGGTTAGATTGGCTAGGGATTGACCAACTTTATTGTTCGGCTCTCCCAACTGGGGGTGGTACAGTACGGGCAGCGCACGGCAGAATACCCGTTCCAGCCCCCGCTGTATTGAAGTTATGGGAATTACATCAAGTACCCGTTTACAGTAATGGCATTGAGCGAGAATTGGTGACTCCCACGGGAGCCGCTCTTGCCGTCACGCTCGCTACTAGCTTCGGCCCTCCACCAGCGATGACGATTCAGCGAGTTGGGTTGGGTGCGGGTTCGATTCAGTTAGCAATTCCTAATATTGTGCGACTTTGGATTGGTCAGTTGTCAGCGAGAAGCGAGCAGTTGTCAGTGGTAGAAACCATGGACAAGGGACAACGAACTACTGACTCATCTCTAGAAACAATTTCGGTACTAGAAACCCAAATTGATGACTTAAGTCCTCAAGCGATTGGTTACGTGTTTGAGGCACTGTTTAATGCTGGTGCTGTGGATGTTTTTACTCAAGCGATCGGCATGAAAAAATCGCGTCCTGGAATTCTGTTGACGGTAGTCTGTCATCCCCAAGACGTGGAGGCTTGTGAGGCTGTTTTATTCCGCGAAACTACAACCTTGGGCGTTCGACGCCTAACCCAGCAACGAGCAATTTTGCCACGGGAAATTCAGCGGGTACAGACTGAGTATGGGGAGATTCGAGTCAAGGTAGCTTGGAATCGCGATCGCACTAACCGCAAAACCATTACCAACGTGCAACCAGAATACGAAGATTGCGCCGAGTTAGCCCGAAAAAATAACTGTTCTTGGCGAGAAGTACATCAATTAGCACTTCAGGCTTGGTATCAGCAGCCCAGCGCGAAACAATAGCAAACAGCGGCAAGTCAAACCGAAGCATTCATGAGGGATACTGATTAAAGCGTTGCATTCGATTGAGGTACTGTAAGATCGCAATACCAATGCTAGTGCTAGCAGCAGCCGCAAGCCAATAACCATGAGCAATGAAACGCGATCGATCTAATGCCCAACCCCCCAGAGAGGGACCAATAAAGTAACCGATCGCCCAACATTGAGAGTTAATAGATAGGTAAACTCCTCGGAGAGATTCAGGGGCTAAATCGACAACAAAGGCAGAGGCTGAGGGAGTGTAAGCAACCATTGCGATCGCTAAAACACCTAATGATGCGACGGCCCAAACAATAGGATACGTGGAAGCCACTCCCGTCACCCAAATCAGGACAAATCCCAGCCCAAATAATACAATCGACAGAGTTAGAGCAAGAGGACGGCCGAAACGATTTAGGGCACGGGCAACAGGCAACTGACACAACGCAGCAAAGACAACATGCCAGGTAAATAACCCGCTAATCATCTGCGGTGAAAATCCCTTCCCTGAAGAGACTCCAGTTACGAAATTACTGAAATATAAGGGAATCGAGCTTTGGATCTGAGCGATATAAGTTGTAAATAGGATATTCACTAAAACATACACCATGAGTTGGCGATCGCTAAAGGCAACCGCCCAAGCTTGTCTTTGTGGCTTAGTATGATGTTCTTCAAACTTCCGAGTTTCTGCGATCGCGGCATAGACAACCGCCAAGAAAACGAGAAAGGAGATACCATCAACTATAAACAGTGCGCGGTAATTCCCCGTTGTTCCAATCAGCGCCCCTCCTAGCACTACTCCTATCCCCAACCCCAGACTATCTGCCAACCGCGTAATCGCAAATGCTTCGTTACGCTGTTCGATTGTCGTCATATCCGCTACGGCAGCTTCTGTTGCAGGCCAGTATAGGCCAATGCCCAAACCCATCAGCAAGTTACCGACAACAAAAATAGGAAAGTTAAACGTGAATGCCAGCACGAAAGACGCTACAGCACAAATTGCCAAAGCCAGCAGTAGGGTTCGTCTGCGCCCCCAAAATTGAGAATCAGAAA
>DATNPC010000656.1:0-10382 GCA_036703375.1 Allocoleopsis sp. | reverse complement strand
TAATCTCTCTTTTTTTCTTCCCGTCTCTTTTATCTTCTCGTCGCTGGTTGAGCAGTTTTCGTCGGACTCTTCCCTTGAGACCGCATTCGTTCAAGACTCAAGGCCGCAACGCCTACCGTTACAAGCAGCATCCCAAACAGTTGCAATGGCTTCAACGCTTCACTAATGATCAGCCAAGCTAAAAGCGTGGTTAAGGCAGGGCCAGTTGACCCGATGATCGACGCCCTCGCGGCTCCAATCATGCTAATCCCAATATTATTGAGCAGATAGCCAGCCAAGGTCGTCAGCCCTAAAACCAAGCAACTGACGATGAGATACGGCCACATCGTGGGATTAATGTTAAGAGTCCAAGCGTCGGGCAGAGGGAATAACAAACTAAGGCTGGAAAAAACAAGGATGACGGCAAAGTTAATCCAGCTAAATGGGATGGGGTGCAACTTTCTGGCACAGGATTGGGTCAGGATGACGTAAAACGCGAAGGTGATACCCGAACCAATCGCTGCTATGATTCCCGCTCCAGAAAGCTTGGTAGCCCCTGTTGGCAACGAGATTAAGATCACCCCGAACAAAACGGCAGCAACAATCGCGCTGCGGAACAGACTGGGACGATCCCCAAATAGTACCCACGCTAACAGCACGGTAAAGATCGGATACACAAAGAAAATCGTAGTCGCTACCCCTGGCGAAAGCGAGCCAAAAGCGAGATAAATCAGAACCTGGGACAAAAACAAGAAAAAACCACTGCCCGCAACTTGGATAAATACTGGCCAGTCTTTCGATTGTACAAACAGCCGAATATCTCGCCAGACGGAAGGGTAGAGGACCGTTGACAAAACTGCCATTAGGGGAACCACAAACAGCATCCGCAGCCACAGAATCAGCAGCGAATTTCCCACACTAGGAGTAATAAATCCCCCCAGTTTCAATCCTCCCCATATTGAATATTGCTTGAGAATGACTTTAAGGACTACGTTCTGGAATGACAGAACCAGGGAGTAGAGCAGAACCAGCGTAAACCCAAGCTTCAGCTTCGAGGCAGGTGTCGCTTTGGGACGTGGTTGGGGAGGAATAGCAACGGATTGCTCTTGCTCGGGTACGAGCGCTCCCTCTGCCTCTGTTGGCTCTGCTGGATAAGAAACCCTAGAGCTATAGTAATTGTCCTGCAAATATCGACGCCCATTGCGGCGAGGCGAGGGAGCAGGCACAGGTGTTACTGATGGGGCAAGTGGATTGCTCTGAAGCGCTAAGGACTCCGATTCGATTTTTTCTCTCAGCCGACTGACGAGCGTCTCTAAAATCGCCTCCCCTTGCTGCTCTAGACTGTACATCTGACCGAGTTGTTGGGAAAGAGAGCTTTGATAGCTGCTGAGGTCTTGTTGCAGTGTTTTAAAGGTTGTTCTTAACGTGGCGTCCAAAGAGGCGATTAATCGATAAGCATCCTCGTTATACTCGCTTGCCCGTGTATTCGGTGGCAAACCGGCTCCCGTGACACCATCAAAGGGTAGCGAGTTTTGTCCGGCGGGGAGCCCAGGACGTTGACCTTCTTGATAGGATTTGCCTGAGGGGTTCCCTAGCTGGTCGAGCTGCTGCGTGAGTAACTCTTGTAACTGATTGGCTAAAGCTGGAGCAATTTGCCTGACTATCTGCTGCTGCTGGACAATTTGCTGCTGACGCTGAGCTTGCAGTTTTTCAATGTCCTCAATCAACTGGGATTTTTCCCGTTGGAGCCTTTCGACATCTTGAGATAACTGAGCAAGGAGATTTTGCCGCAGTTGCTCAATATCATGAGTCATCGATCGCAAAAGCTCTTCTGCTGCTTTTGGATCGCTAGCTCCTCTATTTTCCGGTTGCTCGTCCAGTGGCTCCATGTGCGTTTAACCTCGTATTGGCAGAAAAAACAACCTGGTTAGACATTATTGGTCTATAGGTTAAGTTTTTTTGTACCTTGCTTTTTCATGAGCAAGCAGATTTCTCCTGAATCAGTTTACAGTGCCTGTTTCCCGACGCATTCTGGCTTAACCGCGTTGTCGTTATTGTAGGCGAGGGAGGAGCGATTCGCTCTTAATCTGGTGTTTGGTCAGCGCTGCATGAACCAAAGTCTCTTCTTGGGTAGAAGCTTGCAATAGTCGGGGGTGATTTGGCGATCGCAACATTTTATGTGCAGTATAAAGGCAGAGAAAACAACGTTAAAACTCTAGTCTTGCTCGTTCAATGTCCATAACACTGCTCAACCGCTACTAGACACGTACATACACCCCAACAATAACTTTAGCCAATTAGAGACGCTTTTTTCCCAGATGGAACGCTTTTAGCGCACAGCGGACGCAGCAAAGCGAGTAACCCCGAATTAACCCGCTCTCTCTTGGGTGAACCTTTCTCAATCTCCTTTAGTCTAAAAGAACCAGAGAACCAACCGGTGAGAGGAGACCCCTAGGTGTCTGTTATACCTGCCGAGGCATCCAACAACGACCCTTCTACGGCTCAAGACCTAACTGACATTGAGCTAGTGCTACAGTGCCAACAGGGCAACCAGCAAAGTTTCCGCCAATTATACCGGCGCTATTCTTCGCGAGTGAGATCGACTCTCTACCAGCTCTGCGGTGCTTATGCGTTAGACGATCTAGTTCAAGACGTCTTTCTCCGCACCTGGAAAGGATTGCCTCAACTGCGGCAGCCCTCCCAATTTTCTACTTGGCTGTATCGGATTTGCTGGAATGTGGCCTCCGATCAACGGCGCAGTTTGCAAAAGCAGCGTTCGTTCAACTCTAAACTCATAGCAGAGGCAGAAGCACCATCTCTACCTAGCTCAAAACACTCTCAAGCTCCTGACTTGATGGATTTGCACTATCAAGACTTAATTCAACGCGGATTGCAGCAGTTGAGCTTTGAGCATCGTGCGGTACTGGTGCTGCATGACTTGGAAGATCTCCCGCAAAAAGAGGTAGCGCACATCTTGGGCGTAGCAGTAGGAACAGTTAAATCTCGGCTGTTCCATGCTCGGATGTCTTTGCGGCAATATATTCAGCAACAAGGAGAAATACCATGACTCAGCTACCACCCGACGACAAACAATGGAAAGAGTTTTTACAGCACTATTGCTCCACTCCTCCTCCAGCCGCCGCTAACTTTGAGGAGCGATTAATGAAAGCTGTTGAGCAAGCACCTCATCCGTTTCTCAGTCGGCGTTTGTGGGCTGTATCACCAGCACTGGTTGCTGGTTTGCTGATGACGTGGAGTGGCTATCGCGCTTTAGTTCCCATCACAGAGCCATCTAACTCTGCCAATGTAGAAGCGTTCCTAGAAGACAACTGGAATGGTGTTGTAGGAACGACGCCGGTTAGTTTGCAGGGCAACACTCCACAAGCCGATCGGCTGCTCTCAGCGAATGTCGCCCCCTAATCAGCTGTTATGCATCAAACAATATTGTGAATTGATGCTGATTGGGAGACTGGGGGACTGGGAGACGGGGAGATGCGTTTTAGCTTACCAATTGGTTTGTTCAATGTCATGTTTGACCCCTTAACTTCCCATGCATGAATTAAGGGGAGCAATCAGACAATATGTGTCAAACAACAAACCAAATGCTATCAGCGATCGCGTCCCGGTGAAACATTCAGCGTTGAACAGGAGTCGAACGTTTGAGGTTGGTAATGTCCTACCAGCAACTGACGGCTAGCCATTCAGCCACAAGAACGAATATAGGTGATAAATTTTGTGCAGTGATAGTGCGCTGCACGAATTTCCTGACTTTTCTTTCCCTGATGCGTAGAAAGAAAGGAGGTCTGAATATCTAATCTAAATGCCTGAATGCTGAATTCAGCGTTTATAATTTCAAAGCTTTATCAAACATATATTCTGGCTCTTAACTAGTCTAGGTGTCAATGCAATCGGGAAATAATGGCAACTAAGCGTTTATACCTCCAAACTTTTACATTCATCCTTGTTGCTCAACGCTAAACCAATCATTAGCTCTCTTTATGCTGTTACATCGTGTTTCTCTTTGGTCAGCTCTCCTACTTTCGCTAGGAGGAATTGTTGCACTGGTGAATCCCAATGTGTTTCCCCCACAAATTGCTCAAGGCATTATGGGTAAAGCGAGTCAGAAGCAGGGCGAGCGAGGATTGATGCAACAACTCAATCTCACCGGAGACCAAAAGCAACAACTGCAAGCTATTCAGCGGCAGTATCGGGAACCGCTCCACGCGCAGCGCCAGAAATTGGCTCAGGCTCAGCAAGAATTGAGCGATTTGATGGCAGGTACAGCTTCGCAAAGCCAAATCCGTGAGAAATATCGCCAGGTAGAAGCCTTGCGGCAGCAAGTGGGAGCATTAAATTTAGATAGTATGCTGGCGATGCGGGAAGTGATGACTTTAGAGCAGCGCAGCCGATTCGCTCAACTGATGCAAAAGCGAAAGGACAATTTACGCGATCGCCCTTTGGACGGTACCGTACAGCCCTTCGGGCATGAAAACCGCGCAGCATCTCCGTTAGGAGAAGGCAATCGCCCTTTGGATGGTACGGTTAATGAAGGTCGGCGTAGCCTAAGTTATCGCGATCGCTCAGACGCTCAACCCGAATAAGAGGCTCATTCCTTTGAAGTTTATTTACCTTCATGGTTTTGCTTCCAGTCCTAACTCAGCGAAGGCAGTCGATTTGCGCGATCGCTTCGCTAATTTTGGCATTTCCTTAGATGTGTTAGACCTCAATCAGGGAGACTTTTCCCACTTGACGCTCACCCGTCAGATGCATCAAGTAAAGGACGCGTTTCCTCAACCTGAGATACCAGTAACACTCGTTGGCTCTAGTCTAGGCGGTCTAACCTCTGCTTGGTTGGGACAACACCACTCCCAAGTCCAGCGCCTCGTCCTGCTAGCACCAGCGTTTGGTTTCCTCGCTCATTGGTTGCCTCAACTGGGAGCAGAAAAGCTTGAGCAGTGGCAAGTATCAGGATATTTTCCGGTATATCACTACGGCGAAGGGCGATCGCTTCCCCTGCATTACAAGTTTGTGGAAGATGCCCGTCAGTATCAAGAAACGCAACTGTCACGACCAGTACCCACCCTCATCCTACACGGACGGCAAGATGACGTTATACCCATAACGGCTAGCCGCGATTATGCTAGCGGGCGTCCTTGGGTACAACTGATTGAACTGGACAGCGACCACGCCTTAACTAATGTGACGCCACAAATTTGGCAAGCAATCCAATCGTTCTGCCAACTCAGTAGGTAGGCGCAAATCAACAAGGGTATGTCAACAAATGCTAAGAGAATAAAAGCCTCTTGCCTTCTATCCTGGAGTCCTCTGCCTTGCCTCAACGACAACTGACAACTATTAATGCCCACCGACTTAATCTAAATTGGATGAAGCAGCCATGGAATCTACCACCACACATGCGCTAAAAGAATGGGCGATTGCGGTTAATGCCTTAGAACAAGGGCAGACGATAATGCTGCTCCGCAAAGGCGGCATTAAGGAAGAGGGCAATCGCTTTAGCGTGGCTCACGACCAGATTTTGCTCTACCCCACCTACGAGCATCAACAGCCACACTTGCTCAAAACTGAATATGCGTCTCAGGTAACACCTGTAACGTCTGGTTGGCATCCGGAAACAATTCGGATTGAAAGTTGGGCTGAGATTACTGATATTCTGCCAGTGAGCGATGAATCTGTGGTTGCCGCGCTGTTACCCTATCACATTTGGAATGAGCAATTTGTTAGCGATCGCCTAAAATGGAAAGCCCGTCAACCCCTCTATGTCCTTTTACTGCGGACGTACCGACTTCCTCAACCACAAGTCATTCCCTATCGTTCAGAGTATGGGGGTTGCCGTTCGTGGATTGAGTTAGCTGAACCCATTTCTCTGGAAGGCGCTATACCTGTTTTAGATGAGGCTGAGTACACCAAGCAAGTGAAAGCCATTCGTAACCTGAGCCTGGGATTAGAGCAACCCTCTCTTAGGCTCGCAGATTAAATCATAAGGATGGGTTACTGCTCAGGAGAGGCGATTTTAAACATAGTCATGCCCATAATGTGAGCATCTCTTTCGGGATTAGTCGTACAGATTGCCACATTTAACGCTCCTTCATTGATAGTAGTACGATAAGGACCGTACTTAACCCAATGACCGACTTCGAGTTGAGCAATGCCTTTGGCTACGACCTCGCTACCTATAGTCACATCCATGGAATGATGATTAGGAGCATAATTTTCCATAATCCAGAGATAAATATCGTAAATTCCGTTAGGCAGTGTCTGGATAATTCCTAGCTTTTGTGGCTTGCAAATTACAGTATTGAACATTCGCCTCATTTTCCGGTTAACCGCTGGATGCAGCTTCTTTATTCCGGTTTCAGTCGCCATAACATCCGGGGTTGATAAACCATCAGCTAAAGCCTCGCTATACGACAACCATTGATGTCCATCAACCGTAATCGCGTCGCCATTAAAATTGATACCCTTAACAAACTCTCCTTGAGGGCTTAGACCATTCTTAGCTGTTGCCTCAGCACTTGATGAACTGTTAGGGCGAAATAAGCGATTGAACAGGCTAGTAATGGGTAGAAAAAGAGTGCTATTTGAGGGTTTTAATAAACCAATCTGTGACATAATGAGTAATTTCTCGAATGAGTAACTCGAAAGTAAAGATAGAGTGAATTCCATTTTTGCCAATTTAATCCTGTAGGAGTGTAGGGCTTTTCTCCCTAAAAACCTGTGTGTTCAACAAAATTGAGAACCACTATATTTCAACCGAGTAGTTCTTCCCTGAATATAAGTTTGAGACGATTTCTTTACCAGGATACTCGATGGTAAAGCTTATCAACTAGTACTTGAGACTTCAACATGTACGCTCGCACCTTGTCCCAGTTGGTTGGGGCTTTGAATTTAATGCCAACCTCTCAAGGCGATATTGTTTCGCCTTCCTACTATCCAGTCAAGGCAGCATCAAAGAGAATTGGGCTTAACACAGTAATCAAGCAGACGCAATCTATTCAAAATTTTTAGTTTAATCCGGAACTGTCATAATACTCTTTGTACATAAATATCATCCAATTGGATGAGTCAACTAGGTGAAGTACCCTCAAGGCTAACCGTTGTACTTTAAATGAACAGACTAAGAGTTCGACCAAACGCATAGATGTAGAGAGCGAAAAAATGTACTATGAAAAGTACTAATCTGTGTCAAACCTGTCTTCTAGAATCTGCGATCGCTCAGTTGTTTGCTCAAGCTAATCAAGAAGGCAAGATAACTCTGACAGACCGCTATCGTTTGGTTGCCGCACTCTTGAGCCATTCTCTCAGCGAGGCCGAAGAGGAGTTAGTCAATCGCTTGCTGTATGCTGTGCGCCGAGGACGCCTAAAGGTTGTAGACGACCTTTAAGCCGCATTTTAGGTGCGTATCATCTCTTCTGGACGCACCTTTCCCCCTACATCACTATCTTCAACTGGCATTCCCCGCGTGACTCCTCAGCAAGCTGGAGAAGCCTAATATCGCTCTAGCAAAAGTTTGACTTCCTCTTCTAGCGCTAAATCCTTCATCGCGTCCCATTCAGCTTTTCGTACTGCTAGAAATGCTTGAGCGAGTTCTGAACCTAAGGCATTCAGGAGTACCTCATCGCTGCTTAACTGTTCAATAGACTGTCCCAGGTTAGTGGGTAACGGATCGATGTTACGACTATTGCGATCGCTTTCGCTCATGCTTCCTGGGTCTATCGTTACAGGTTCCCCCAACTCAAAACAGCTACGGACGCCATCAAGTCCAGCTGCAATGACTGCACCTAAAGCTAGATAAGGATTCGCAGACGCATCGACTGTTTTGAATTCAAATTGATTGGGACTAGATTCGTCGGGATGAGTCGGTACTCTAATAGCTGCCTCGCGGTTATCTATGCCCCAACAGCGGAACGCACCACTCCAATAATGGGGCTGAATCCGTCGATAGGAATTGGTGCTGGGTGTCGTCAGTGCCATCAGCGCTGGCAGGTGATGCAAGATTCCTGCCATGAAGCGACGAGCAACGTCTGACAGTTCCCCTGGAGTGTCTAAATGCGGCATCAGATTTTCTCCTTCTCGCCAGAGACTGAGATGGAGGTGACAACCGCTACCAGCTTTATCGGCAAAAATCTTGGGTAAGAACGAGGCTTTAAGGTTATGTTGGAAAGCGATCGCTCTTACGGTTTCCCGAAACGCAATTTGCTGATCGGCGGCAGCTAAGGCATTTGTATAGAGAATTGAAATTTCCTGCTGACCGGGTCCCGATTCGGGATAGTATTGCTCCACCGGCATCCCCTGCTCGATTAAGGCATGTGCAATGTCATCAATGACGTTCCGATGCAAGTCCATCGCCAGGGTTGAGGCAAAAACAGTTTCGTCTGCGGGTATAACCTGATTGGGTGTTTGCCGCAGAAAGTAAAACTCATTCTCAAATGCCGCAATGACGTCCAATCCTTCGCTCTTCGCTTGAGCGACCATTCGTTTGAGAAAGTTTCGGGGACACATGGCCCAAGGACTACCATCCTTCACCATATCTGCCATTACGCGAGCATGACCGGGAGCATAGGGCAACGGCGTCAAGGTGTACCAGTCCGGTACCAGACGCACTTCACCTACGGGACCTAAACCGCTGCCCGGTGCTGGAGCATCGTACATGACTGGAATTGCCTGTTGGGCCGCAGAAATACCAACCCCGTGTTTGAGATACTCAGACAACGCTCCCCGATGTACCGCCTTGCCGCGAATGATATTGGCGTTGTCACACCAGAGAATCCGAACAAACCGAATTCGATCGCGATCGAGAGATTTAAGGATTTCGTTGTCCATTCATGTGTCCTTTGCCCGTTGTCTCGTGTCAATTGAAATTATCACTGACCTTGAACAAATGACAAATGATTGAAGTCATTGCCATGCCTTAACGCTTCCAGCGCTGCTGGACGCAGGGCTGTCTGCTGGCTTACGACCAAACGCAAAAAAAGTAGTTATGTCGTTCCAAATTCCCTGTTTGGTGACTAATGTCTCTAATTCGGCATCAAATTCAGTCTTGATTCGCTCCAGTTGCTGAGATGACAGTTGTGAAAGGGGATTGGGGAATTGTCCAGGTGCTGGATGGGAAGCTCCAGCCCACATCCGCTTTGCCTTCTCTAAACTAATATAGTCGCCGTATTGCTCGACTTCGATCGCAATCTGCTCAAAGCCTGCTAAGGCGAGCAGGTCATGACACTTCTCAATTGTCCCTGTTGGTTCGCTAAACGCCAATGAAATGCCATACTTTTTAAACACCTTCTGCGCGACGATCCCTCCTACAAAAGCGGTGTCTGCAAATAGATGCAGACCAATTAGACCGCCAGGTTTGAGGAATCGATGCCATAAGCGTAAAGCGGCTTTTAGGTCTGCCATCCAAATGAATGCAGACGAACACAAAATGCGATCGAAACTGTTATCTGGAAAATTTAGTACTTCGGCATCAGCCAGCATTAGCTCAATAGTCTTTAAATCTAATGCTTCAATCTTTTGCCTTGCCTGATTCAGCATCCCCGTTGAAATATCTACCCCGACGACCCGACCCTCAGACCCCACAATCCGAGCCGCTTCAATGGCAACGATGCCTGTCCCAGTTGCAATGTCCAATACATGCTGTCCAGGGCATAGTTGTGCCAGTTCGACGAGACGATGAGCAAACTGAGCATGCCAGCCGCTTTCATCGTAGGTGAGGCTTCTGCGGCTGTACAAATCTGCTATTTGTTGCTTGTATTCATTCAGCTCAATTGGATTACTCATTTTAATGCTCTAAGACTATCAACTGAGTTGATGCTAAGCAATGTAGATTTCTTCTGTCTTCTGAAAAGCTGCTGAAGATATTTAAATCTTGCTTTCCTGATAAGAACAAGTGACCAAGAGTTCTTCACATTTTGGTTTGTTCCCGATAACCTTTTGGCGTAATTCCTACATGTTTGCGGAAAAGTGCTGTGAAATTACTTTGGCTAGAGCAACCAATCCTGTAAGCAATCTCAATTATCGGCAGCTTGTTTTCTGCCAGTAAAACCTTCGCCCGCTCAATCCGACATTGAATAACATATTGATGAGGAGACAAACCAGTTGATTGCTTGAATAAACGAGCAAAGTGATAGGGACTCATCCCTATTGAAGTAGCAATTTCAGAGAGCTTTAAAACTTGAGCTAGGTTGTCATTAATGTAGTCAGTGACCTGCTTTAGTTTCCGATACGAAAGACCTCCTACAGGTTCCTGGATGAGTCGGCTAGATGTAGAATACCGTTCGATCAGATGAACGGCTAGCGCTAAACTGAGGGATTCTCCATAGAGGCAACCTGATAGGAATCCTGCTTCCAGCTCTGCTAATAGCGCCAGACCAATGTGATAGATTTGA
>DATNPC010000655.1:0-5289 GCA_036703375.1 Allocoleopsis sp. | reverse complement strand
ACAAATCTTGAGGGAAGTTCAAGGCGTTTATCCGTTCCTGGATGAGGCGGGAGAAATTACGAAAGAGGCGAGAGCGGGTAAACCTTGCTTGGTTCGCATTGATAGCAAGACAACCGAAACGGAGTCGGGGAAAGCGTTTATTCAACGACCCAATCAATTACTAAAAACCTACAATGTCGTGGGTTTACTGTACACTCCCTCAATGGGTGTAGGGGTTTCTATCGATGAGGATACGCAACGAAAAGACGACACAACAGGAAAACTAGTCCCCTACTTCGAGGTGGTTTTTGGATTATTTTTAGGGGTAATCGAGCCATCACAATGCCGTCAGCAGCTGGCTAGGATTCGCGCTAATGTTCCGCGTGTCGTCTGGGCTAAGGACAACCATGCACTAGAGGGGTGTAAATCCTTCTTCCCAGACGACGTTAAACGCCAATTATTCAAATACCATCACTCCACACTCAATATCATCGATCTAGCCAAAGGGATAGCTGGTTATGATGCTGATGATGAACAGATCCGACAGGTCATGCTCGATCTGCTTACCGAAGCTTGGGACGATAAATCGAAAACTTGGAACAATCCGCACCTTAACCTCTACGCCAAGTTAAAGGCTAGAAGGAATTATGGTTTATGCAATCTTACTAAGCTGCTAAGAGAGGAACTAGAGGAAGAAGGACACCGAGTAATCGCTATCGGGGGCGAATGGACAGAAACAGAGGATGAGATTCAACAAATCAAGGCAGATCTCAAAGAACTAGAAGCCCAAAAGATTGCTTCAGCTAGTCTCATTCCTCTAGAGGACGCCAAGAAAATCCTCAATCGCATTGATTCAACCAAACAGGAGCGCTTCTCAGCACAAAAAACTGTGCTACAGGATGAGCTACCTGAAGTCGAACTAACTAAAGACTTTATCCACAAAGCCGTAACAGCAGATCGACGTAGATGGTTGAATCAACACAAGCTATTTTGGTACTTCACCAACCCTGAAGCGACTAAATCCCTTGACACCGACAACTGGTTAAGGCATCTAGATAAATTTGCCGCAAATACCCCTTACACCCCTGACATCAGGAGCTTCACCCCAAAAATCAAGGCGTTGCAAGACTCGGGGCTATTCGACTGGGTAGATCTACAAAATTCCGAAAGGGTCTATCAAGGGGATAGGAAAGATGCTAAGGCATTCATTACCAAAGCCTTCAAAGCCAGGGAAGACATCAAGACCGCGTTCGACTTGAGCGTGACCAGGGCAACCGAGCCGATCTCGTTTGCCAACCGACTGCTAGCTAAGGTAGGACTCAAACTGGTCAAGGTTACGAAGTCCAAAAAAGACAATCGCTACAAAATAGCTGTTGACCTGATCGACGACCCCGACCGATTAGCCGTCCTCAGAGCGCTCGATCTTCGCTGGCAAAAGTCGCGAGAAGAGGTCAAGCAAAAATCGCCTCAAACCCAATCCCAGCAAGCATTACAGCCGGGGGGAGAAGTCCCCGTTTATATAGACCTAACGGCGAGTTCTCCCCCCATTGTCCAGGGAAGCCAGCAAGGGGCTTCTGGCTTCCCTGGAGAGGCGGGTTGCGCGGGCTGGGAGGGCGCTAGCGCGGGCTGTGAGAGCCGTGAGATGGCAAACGTTGGCTGTGAAGGTTGTGAGGAGTCTGAGGAGTCTGAGGCTATCGCCGGGGTGACGACCTACTTAAGCCTGATCGAGTCCAAGGAAGATTATGAATCAGCGAAGGCTGATGTCGAGCCGCGTATTTTTGAGGCGGCATGGCAGCGGCTGTCTGCTGAGAGGCAGCAAGAGATCGTTAGTTGGTTTGAGCCGTCTCTACCGAGGTTTAGCGTCGGTCAGCGGTTGCGTGGGCTGTTTGGAACTTTCGCGGGTAAGGTCGTGAAAATTGCGGCGGTCTTTGAGGACTATTGCGAAACGATTGAAGGTTTGTACATCACACCGGAGTGCATCCAAAAAAGACAATGGGAGTTGATTTGAAGTGGAGGAATTCGCCATGAAACCCCCGTCAAAAGGGAAGAGGTTTAGTATAGTAATAAACCTATCTGTACACTGTAGTAATACCCGACGATGCCTTTAGATTCCTTAAATCCCAAGCAATCGAAGGTGATTATCCTATTAGCTAATGGGACGACAATCGATGATGCAGCGGCTGAAGTCGGATGCAGTGAAAAAACCATTGATGGCTGGTTGAAACTGCCTCATTTCAAGCAAGCCTTACGGGAAACTACTACTCAGATTTATTGGGATTCCTTAGCCGAATGTGTTCGAGCTACGACGAAAGCCGTTAAGTTTTTGCTGGAAGTGGTTGACGACGAAGAGGGTCAATATACTGCAACACACCGACTCAAGGCATCAGAAATGATTTTGGCTCATGCCTCTAAGTGGCGTGATTGGCAGTTAGAGGAAAGAATCGAGCAGTTGGAGAGGTCAGTAGATGCGGCTAGCCAGTCGGGTTGAGAAACTAGAAAAGCGAGTCGCCTTAATTGCCTCTCGTGCTGACGATTCCCTCTCGTGCTATTTCTCCGATCCCTGTGGGTTTGCGGCTAATGAGTTGGGGGTAACGCTGACTCCAGATCAACAGGATATTCTCAACGAACTGAGGGATTCACCAGAGGTTAACGTTCAAAGCTCCCACGGGCAAGGCAAAACCTTTCTCGCGGCTATAGCGGTTCTGTGGTGGGTCTTCTGCGTTCGGGGATGGGCTGTGACGACCGCTCCCACCGGACGGCAAGTTAAAGAGTTACTGTGGGGTGAAATCCGCAAGCTTCACGGGGCAAATCAGGAAAAGCTGGGAGGAGTTTGTCAGACATTAACCTTGCGCTATACCCAATCAGCTAAAGCGTTGGGGTTTAGCTCGGAAGATACCGATGAGAACACCGCGCAAGGCTTTCATGCTGAGCATCTGTTAGTGATTGAAGACGAGAGCTGTGGCATTAGTCCAGCGGTGGATGATGGGCTAACGTCCTGTCTGACGGGCGAAAACAATAAAATCTTGAGGATTGGCAATCCTGTAGAGTCTGGTACTCCCTTTCAGGTTCATTGCCAGCGCAAGCATATCAAGCTAGAGGCATGGCGTCACCCTAACGTCGCTTGGGCATATCAGCTCGATAGTGATGGCATCCATCGGCTCAAGAGTGAGGTGAAACAGGCGATATGCCATCCAGACGGAACGCTCAAGCCGCAATCCCGATGGCCCAAATGGTGTCCACGGGATCGAGTACCGGGGGCGGTCAGTATCAAATGGATTGAGGAGGTTCGAGAGAAGAAGACTGAACACAGTTCATTTTGGATTAGTCGGGTAGAAGCGGACTTTCCCGAAGATGCGACTGATGCGATAGTCCCTTCCTCTTGGTTTAAGGCAGCTCGTATTCGCTACGACTCTAATCCAGAGCATTGGGATACTCTCGCCTCACAACACTCGTGGCGTCACGGTCTGGATGTGGGAGACGGAGGAGACGAACACGCCCTCGCGAGTTGGAGAGGGCCAGTGTTGTATCAGGTCAAACTCCAACATTGCCTCAATGACCGTCAAGATGTCTCTAGAGCGGCTTCATGGGCAAAGCAGCGGTTAGAGGATGCTCCTGGTGTAATGGGTGTTGACCGGACGGGAGTCGGGGCGGGTGCCTTATCCCAGTTGTTGGAGTGGAAGTGTAACGCACTCGGAATTGCTTGGGGCAGTGGGGCGCAAGATTCAGAGCAATTTCTCAATCTCAAGTCCGAACAGTTTTGGGGCTTGAGAGAAGCCTTCAGAGAAGGGACGGTTGCCGTTGCTCCTCTAGACCCAGAGATTGAGGATTTACTAGTGACGGAGTTCTCCAAGATTTATTACAAGGAAACAGCCAACGAGAAAATTCAGATGGAGGCAAAAGCCCGGACGATTGCGCGGCTAGGTCACTCACCTAACGCGGCTGATTCAGTGGTGTTGGGATACCACACCGTAGAGAAGAAAGTTCCGGTACTGCCGAGGGGTTTGGGTATAACCATACCTCGACCCAACCACCATTCATCTGCCTATGGCTCCTATAACTCACCTTACGGGCTTGGCTATCACTCCCCTTATCGGCGTAGATGAGTCAGGCGGGGAATGTCGTGATGTGGTGATGTGATGTGGTGATAGGTGAGGTATTGGTTGTTGGTCAAGACTTGTTAAAGAGATTCTCTAGTATCGCCATTCGTACTAGCTTTTTTTGGCGTTCGATGTTCTCTCGAAATTCCTTGCGTCCTTCCTCTGTCAAGAATTGATAGGCAAGGCGATCGGCATCGGCTTGAGTCGGGAGTGTATCCAAACCGCTAAGACACGCTCCACTCGGATGTCTGACAATACCAGTCGGGGTGATGAAGGTCACGGCATAATCAGTATACTCGGCACCCGTGACGTGGTTGATAGCTGATTCTACGAAAGTGAAAATCACTTCCCCCCATTGGGTCTTAAAAACTTTGTCCATCTTGTCTCCCCTCTCTCTCTTTCCCACTTAACAGACGTTGTTGCTATAGTCGGGAAATTCTTGGAGGAAAGGACAGCTTGTCACTCCAATCACGCTACCTGCTGCATTTGTGCAAACTGCCAGCGTGTTATACCCCTTTCTTCACGGCTGATCAAGATGCCAAACCACTCCAGACGCTCTAGGTTCTCTGCGATCGCTTTCTTCTGCCGTTGTGCGCCATTAAACTGAGCTGCAACCTGATCGACACTCCACTCGCCACCACTGGAGAGTAATAAGTCACGAATTGCGGCTAGTTGGTCTTTAGGTTTCTTGGGCCAGGTTTTTTGTGCTACTGGAGCAACTGTTACCTCTTCCGACTCAATAACGCCAGAAATGACTTGTTGCCTTCCGACTTCATCAGGCGCTTGGTATTCAGGACGCAGCCAACGAATTAAACCGTTTCGTTCTTCTTCTACTCGTTCTGCATTGAGAGCAACCAATCGCTCTAGAATCTCTTCATCGCTGATATCGTGATGCCATCCGTAGGCATCTAAAACGGCAGCATCGAGTTCATCGTGAATTTGTTTGAGGGTGGAAACTAAAGCCTTATTGTTGTATTCTCGGTCTTTGTCGGTGAAGGGTTGCCCTGCTCGTAGTTTTTCCAGCAGGTTATACATTCCGGTAATAGTTACATCTGAATGTTCGGCTTGTACTTGCTTGCGATGAGTGTCTAATTTTTCACCCAGTTCGCGGATTTTTTGCTTTTGTTGGTGGGTGGAGTCAGGGAATGGAAATTTATCAAAGCAGGTTGTTTTTGAATATATTGGGTCATTGCCAATTCCCAGCCGCCCTCCT
>DATNPC010000654.1:0-2156 GCA_036703375.1 Allocoleopsis sp. | reverse complement strand
GTTTAGAAGCTTGAGTTTGGGAGCTTGTCGGTAGGGGATTTGCCAGATGAGCTAGAACATCTGATGGTGCTGTCACTCCATCCAGTGGCAGTAACCAAGGGTTAGATTGCGATCGCATAGTGTCCATCGGTAACGCCGATTGCCCTCCATTCTGCTCAGTTAAATCGATTGCCTCTACTCCGTTCAACGGCTCTCGTGGCTTGCGCTCTGGGACATACCGTGCTGGTTTTTCTCGACGTAGGGAGTCAGCCGTCCGTCGGGTCAAATTTTGTCGCCAGTGTTGCTGACTTGCGGCATCCAAGCAAGCTGGGGAATGCGATACTGTGCTTGAAGAAAGCGATCGCGGCTCAATCGGTTGCTGGAGCAGTGAACTCAAGAGTTTGCGTGGTACCCTATCCGGCTGTAACCCTGCAACGTGTGGTTTTTGGTCGCAGGCAGGTTCCTGGAAACTCCGTTCTGAACCCGATTGCTTTGCCAGATTGCACAATAGTGCAGCAGGAGCTTTGGGTTGCAATCGTAAAGGGACGCAGGCAGAAGAGGGCGAATGCTCTTTCTCTGAGAGTTGGCTTGATACGGCTTTTTGAGGCAAAACTCCTGCATCAGGAGGGCAACCAGGAGCTAGAATGCGATCGCTAGTTGCCAGTTCAGGATGACTGAGCGACTGGGTAACTGAGCGACAGAGGAAAGATTGCTTCCTCCTCTCCCCATCTCCCCGTCTCCCCGTCTCCCCATCTCCCCGTCTCCCCGTCTCCCCGTCTCTTTTGAAAACGCCGGGATATAACTTGGTATCAGGAGATTGAGTTGCGGTTGATGAGCGTTCGGGTGAGTTAGAACACCCACCCGTCAAAGCAGGTAGGCTACTTCCCAGCAACGGCTCTTTTTGCAGCTTGACCTGAACGTTCTCTAAGTCCTTAACCCAGTTACAGTCACGTTGTCCAAAACTGAGCGGAGTTGTTTGGTGGAGCAGATTGCGCTGCCAATATGCCGGTGAACGCCCATGGTTTAGGGTGCAAAAACAGCGGTGTACGGGTTGAAGTAGCTCCTGTATCTGATTCATGTTCCCTCACCATTCCTACGTGCCATCTCTAGGTAAAGCAGAATCTGACCAATCGTCATGCCGCTTACCTCTTCTGGAGTCCAGCCAAACTCCTTTGCCAACGTGAAACAGGCACGAGCTAGGGGAGCCTGCACGAGTTCTTCTAATGCATCGCGCGGCGTATTAATGCCACTAATACCGTTGATTTGCTCAACGAGAAAGCGAGCGAGTCCCCCAGGCAATTTTGAAACCTGTTCCAGCTTTAGGGTTGGCTCAACTAGAGCCTGCTGAATCATCAGCGCTGCTGATAAGCTTTCGTCATCTTTAGCGGCTTTGCCAATGAGTTGCAAGTCTCGCACGGTCAAGGGACGCAGCTTGACCTGATTGTTAGTTGAGCCATTGGTGTTGAGCAAATCGACTGGAATTTCCACCTCATGAACGAGAGAACCCCCAGCAAGTAACTCTTCTGTCGTCAGCATCATGGATTAAAACTCCTGGCTTAAGCCGTTGCTGTACCGCCTCCAAACTGCGGGGCTAAGGCTGTTGGTTCGCCGCCACCCCCGCCTGGAGCTTCACTATCAAGAACTCGAATGGAAATCGCTTTGAACGTCACGTTTTCCATGACAAAATCTTCTTCGGGCAGGGAGTAAGACCAGCTTTGGAACTTGACTTTTCCTATTTCTAGCTTGGCGCTGTTACCCGAAAACGCCGGATCTTTGAGGTCAATCGTCATGTTGAAGGTGGGCTGAACGAAGGGATTGGCTACTTCGTCAACTTGGTTGGGGCCGGAACCACGACCTTGCAATAACAGCAGCATTGCGCCATTAATATAAGCTCGGTTGACCCTGCCACTGATGTGAATGTTGCCGGGATGCAAGGAAACTGCATGACGCCGTCCGATTTCGTGGAATTCTTCTAAATCGGTTTGGACGCAAAGTTCAACGCCGGTAACTCGACCAATCGTTTGAATCTGGTAAGTAGTAATGATGGCGCTGGCATCTTGACCTTCTGGCGTATCTTCATTGGCGAGCGATAGAGTACCGTTTGCGCCAGTGTAAACATTGGTGGGCATTGCAGAGTCTCCTTATTCGAGGAACATTGTGACTTGGATGTAATCGAT
>DATNPC010000653.1:0-7712 GCA_036703375.1 Allocoleopsis sp. | reverse complement strand
GCTAAAGCCTTGCGAAGCGGCCCCTATGCCAAACCCTTACCCTTCAATAGTTCCAAGATTAAACAACGTAGTTTTACGTCTCGAAGAATCAGCGGGAAATACAGTTATATCGATAAATTCGGCAAAGCCGTCAGCCAACCGCAATTTGATTGGGCGGATTCCTTTCAAGAGAGCTTTGCGAAAGTCAAAATGGGTTATAAGTGGGGGTACATGGATAAAAAGGGTACCCTCATTAGCCGCTTGCAATTTGATGAGGCTGAATTATTCTCAGAAGGATTAGCCTTAGTCAGAATTGGCAGTAAGTATGGCTATATTGACAGAACTGGTAAACTGATAATTCCGTTGCGGTATGATGAGGCTAAATCGTTTCAAACAGGCTTAGCCGCCGTCAAGCTGAATAATGCCTGGGGCTATATTAGCCAAACTGGACAAGCAATAATTTTGCCGCAGTTTGATGAGGCTGATTCATTTTCCGAAGGATTTGCAAAGGTAAAGCTTTCTGGTAAGTACGGCTATATCGACAAAACGGGTCAAGCTGTAATTCAACCACAATTTGATGAAGCTGGTGCTTTTTCGGGTGGGTTGGCACGAGTGAAACTTGGTGACAAGTGGGGCTATATCAGTTCAACAGGACAATCTGTTATTACGCCGCAGTTTAAAGATGCTCAATCGTTTACAGAAGAATTAGCGGCCGTGAAAATTGATGATAGATGGGGCTATATCGATAAAACTGGAAAACTGGTAATTCCCTTAGAATTCGATGAAGCTCAGCCTTTCGCTGAAGGATTGTCACGGGTGAATGTTGGTGGGAAATGGGGCTATATTCGCAATGTTTTGTCGTCAGGATAATAGACCTCTTGCATACATAAATCCTAGAGCGCTAGTCCAGTAAAAGTAGTTGACAAGAATCAAGATGTATGAATGGAGTCTATTGTTAGTTAGTAGGGGCGAAGCATTCGGGCGATAATTTATGACTCAAACCCAAAATTTTTTGTCCGAATGCTTCGCCCGTCCAGGGGTTTTCGAGTAACACAAAATCTGCCTATCTTGTCAATACTGAGTCATGGACTGTCGCTCTATAAGGGAGTTAGCGACGTTAGCGAAGCGAGCCGTAGGCTAGGAGCGTCGGAATGAGCGTCAGCATTTGCGGATAAAAACTTAGATCTCACCGATAAATCCAGGCGCAAATGCTTCTCCCCTACAACTAAAAATCAACTTTTGCAATAAGCCCAGCTTCCCAACTAAAAAACCCCAGCATAATACTGGGGTCTATTGGCAGTTCTAGTACTGCATCTCTCTCGTTACTACCAACTAATCACACTATTCGGATCGCATGTGACTCTTCATCTGCTCAAAGGTATATTTGTTTGAAGGGGACTGGTATAGAAGAACACATTTTGCTCGACCCCAATAGCAGATAACGCGCAAGGAGCATGTCGAGTTTGCATGTAGCACTCATATGCGCGTAAACGTCACCCCGTCTCCCCGTCAGCCTCAACCAGCCTCAACCAGCAAATTAAATGCTTAACAGCTTAGTTCGGTGGGTCAAAGCGATTGACTACGGCCGACCAAAGAATCATAGGCGAACCGACGGCAAGGCAAATCAGCCACTGGTTAAAGCTTAAAGGGGCAGTTTGGAAAACTTGATTAATGAGTGGGACATGAGCGAACGCGATTTGTAAAATAATCGCTCCGATAATCCCCAAACCAATCGCTGGAATATCAGCATTCTCCTCGATTGTGCCGTCCATTTTCGCAATCAGGTTAGGAATGAGTTGGCTGATACTTAGCATGTAGAAAATGCGTCCGGCAATTAACGAATTAATAGCCATAGTTCGGGCTAAATTAATATCTCCTGTAATGCGACGAACCGTTTCAAAGACGCTGAAGATGACAATCCAGTTAAACAGAGAGATTGCCAAAATCCGTCCGACACGGCTGCGAGATAGCAAAGGTTCTCTGGGGTCGCGGGGAGGTTGTTGCATCACACCCGGAGACTTTGGTTCAAACGCTAAAGGCACCGTCATCGTGATGGAATTGAGCATATTGAGCCAGAGAATTTGTAGGGAGAGAATCGGTAAGTCTCTGCCTAACAGCGTACTGAGTAAAACAGTCATCGATTCTCCACCATTGACGGGGAGAATGAAACAAATGGCTTTGATCAGATTTTTGTAAACCGCACGTCCTTCTTCCACGGCTGCTTCAATCGAGGCAAAGTTATCATCGGTAAGCAGCATATCTGCGGCTTCCTTGGCAACTTCCGTACCAGTGCCTCCCATAGCAATCCCGATATCAGCTTGTTTGAGGGCAGGGGCATCGTTGACACCATCCCCCGTCATCGCCACAATTTCACCTTTCGATTGCAACGCTTCCACAATTCGCAGCTTCTGTTCGGGGGCGACACGGGCAAACACGACCCCATCTTCGACTACGGCGGCGAGTTCGTCTTTATCCATTTCGGCGAGTTCAGCACCCGTGAATGCTAGAACCGAGCCATTTTTGTGCATTCCCATCCGACGCGCGATCGCTTGTGCTGTAATCGCATGATCGCCGGTAATCATCTTCACCTGAATTCCCGCTTCCTGACAAGCTTGCACGGCTTTCGTCGCGCTTTCACGCGGGGGGTCGATCATTCCCTGTAAGCCTAGGAAAATCAAACCGCTGTCAATATCGTGATGATCGATCGTCTCTTGCTCATCTGGCACGAACTTCTTCGCAAAAGCCAACACCCGCAAACCCTGCCGCGCCATAATATTCACTTCGCGATCGATCGTTGTTTCCCGCAACGTCTCTACACAATCGATCGCTTTAATCGCGCCAGAGTCATTCAGCATCCATTGGCAACGTTTGACAATTGCCTCTGCCGAACCCTTAACATAAATCGTCGTCCCTCTGGGCGTTCTGTGCAACGTCGCCATGTATTGATAGTCCGACTCAAAGGGGATAGAATCCAACCTCGGTCGTTCCACGTCCATCGCACTTTGTAGGAACCCCGCTTTGTGGGCAACGGCAATCAACGCACCTTCCGTTGGGTCGCCTAACACCACCCACTGACCGTTCTTGGTTTCAATATGAGAGTCATTGCACAATAGCCCAGCCCTGATGCATTGGCGTAACGCTGAAGCCTGGATGAGATCGACGGGCTGTTCGTCTTGTAAGATTTCACCGTCAGGAGCATAGCCCACACCGCTTACTGTATATTGATGCCCCCCAGCGAAGATTGCCTGCACCGTCATCTGATTTTCGGTCAGAGTTCCCGTTTTATCCGAACAGATAACCGTGGCACTCCCCAACGTTTCCACGGCGGGTAACTTGCGGACGATCGCGTGACGGCGTGCCATGCGGGAAACGCCGATCGCTAATGTTACAGTCATTACAGCTGGTAATCCCTCCGGAAGGGCACCGACGACTAAGGCCACAGCCGCTTCCAGCGCCTCTTGAAACTGTCCGGTGTTATTCCATCCCACCACAAACGTCAGCGCTGCTAAAAATAGCACCACGCGCAGCCAATTGAGGCTGAATTTATTAAACTTACGAGTCAAGGGTGTGGAGAGGTTGCTATGCTGCTCCATTAGCTGAGAAATCTTACCCGTCTCTGTCTCGTTCCCCGTGGCAACGACAACACCACTACCTTGTCCAAAGGTTACGAAGCCGCCAGCATAAGCCATATTCTTGCGCTCTGCCAGACCTGTATCCGCTTTGAGCGGTGCGGTTTCTTTCTCTACGGCAATGGATTCACCCGTGAGGGCGGATTCATCAATTTGCAGGTTACGAGTTTTGATCAACCGCACGTCAGCCGGAACCTTATCCCCTGAATTCAGCAGTACTAAGTCTCCCGGCACTAACTCGCGGGACGAAACTCGCAACTTTTCCCCATTGCGGATAATCGTGGCTTCTGTCGTCACCGCTTTTGATAGTGCCGCGATCGCACCTTCGGCTTTGGATTCCTGAATAAACCCGATAATGGCGTTAGTGGTGGTTACCCCCCAAATCACCCCAGCATTCAGGAAGCTTCCGGTGACGAATTTCACAAAACCCGCAGCCACCAAAACCATTAGCAGCGGCTGCTTGTATTGCAGGAGAAATTTCAACCATTGAGGTTTCCCTGTCTTACCAGCTAATTCATTCCAACCAAAGCGATCGACCCGCTCTTTGACTTGAGCAGTATTCAAACCCATCTCCCGGTCAGTTTCTAGAAAAGCGCAGACTTCGTCAATGTTCAGAGCATGCCAGACAATCGGCTGCTTCTCTTGGGGCGCGATCGCTTTATGACGCTTTACTAATGCAGATCGAGTCAGAGCCATAGTAAATGCCTATTTCTTAGTGTCAATTAATATTTAGCACTAATTTATAGTTTTAAATCTAGTCCGACACTATAGAAATCCATAAAACCTCACCATACTTTCTCTCAATGCATGTCCGCTCAGCCCATCAAGTCAGTAATCTCAAATCTTGCCCCAAAAACCTTTGCGTACCTTTGCGTAAACCTCTGTGTCCTTTGCGTTAAAAAAAGGCAGAACTTGCAGCTTATTGAGAATGGTGCAAGATGCGAGTAAATTGATGTTTGCGATTCAGTAGTCAGAAGGCGAAAAGCGGTGAATCTCTCGGATTTATCTACCCCACTAGAACTCATTGGGCGGCCCGCTCAATTTCAACGCATCGTGCAAGTTCTCGCCCAGGACGGGGACTTGCTGATTGCCGGAGTTCCGGGGAGTGGACGGCGCACCTTAGTGCGACAAGCCGCGCTGGACGTTGAAGCGATCGTGCTGGAGGTAGACTGTATCCGAGCTACGGATGGCGATCGCTTTGTGCAACTGCTGTGCGAGGCGTTGAGCCAAGCGTTCAAAAGCACAGCGGCTCAAACCCTGATGCAAACATGGCTGAAGTCTTCTGGGGCAAAGGAGTTTTTCGAGTTCAATCCAGAAGAGAATGCGAGTCAGCACCGACGAGCGCGCTCGCCTTTGGCGCTGCGTTCTTCGCGATCGCAAAGTCCTACCACACAATCGCTCAAACCTCAGCAACTCTGGCAAGCGTTTGAGCTGTTAGTCCAGTTACCTCAATTTTTAGGTGAGTCGCTGAGCAAACGGGTCGTGCTGATTTTACATAGCTTCCCCCACATCCGCTCGTGGGATCGCAATGGCACCTGGGAAATGTTCCTCAGACGAGAGGTGAAGCAACACTCTCATGTCAATTGCGTTCTTGTTGCCACGATCGCAGAAACAAGCGTTCATGGTGATGAAGCGATCGCACCTTTAGAAACCATTCAACTCGCACCTTTAGCCGATGAGTTTTTGGCTGTCTGGGCGAGAGAGATGTTGCACGCTCAAGGACTAACCTTTGATGCTCAATCACCAGCCTTAGAACTATTCTTAGAGGCCGCACAGGGACATTTTGGCGATGCAATGACCCTAATTCGCCGCCTGATAACACTGCGACAGCCCGATGGGCTAATTCGCGATTTCCAAGTACAGGAAGCGATTCAAGGACTGCTCAAAGACTTATCGATTGTCTTTGAGTCATTATTAATGCTACTTCCAGCCAATCAAGTCCACCTTTTGGAGTCTTTAGCGTTAGACCCAACCCAGAAGCCCCAAAGCCGAGACTACATTCACAAGCATGGTCTTTCCAGAGGTGGCAGTCTCCAGGGCGCGCTGACTGGATTACAGCATAAGGGTTTGATTTACGGTGCCGAACAGGGCTACCGACTCGCACTACCTTTATTTGCACTATGGATTCGCCAGCGCTTGAGCTGAGTCTCAGATCAAATCCGGTTCATCCGTCCAACTCACGTTACTGAGAGGAGTTGGGAGCAGTTTCTGAGCCAGCCATACCCACAATTGATTCTTACGGAGTACTTGCACATACTGGGCATCCACCTGATTGAGCTGAGCAAAGATGCTGGGCTGTCTCAGAAGAACGACCCAAAGTACTGTGGCAACTTTGTAGAGAAGCCCGAACCAGCGATGGTAAAAAACGAGTGCAATTAGGCTCAAATCAGATGCGGCATGACCCTCTGGAACTTGCTGAGCCGAAAATTGCGGTAAGGCGATCGCTAATTGATTACCGTACTGCTGGAGTAAGGAACTCAGAGCAACTGCATCTGCGATCGCAGCGGTGCAGCCTTGTCCCAAAAGACTGAACATCCCATGTGCCGCATCTCCGAGCAAGACGGCTTGACCTTCCAGATCGTGATAGCGGCGACATTGACTCCAGTATTCATGCCCTGGTGTGGCTGCCAGGAATGCGGCTGCCCGATCTGGGTCAACCTTGAGTGCAGGCACGGTGTTGGGAGCCATCTCCTGCAACAATTGCTGCAATTCCTCTAGGGTTGTAATTCCGTCAGGGTTAAGCCGATCCCGATCGCTCATCGGTTGCCAAAAAATCAGCGCAATGAAGCCACCCTGTTTTTGCGGTAAGCAGCCACCAAACACAAGACCAGAGCTGGTACGGCGCGTTTGCAGCCGCAGGATACGCGGTGGAGCTTGTTGGAGTTCTGGCTGTATTGGTAGTTGCAGGACTTTCCAAACGTGGGGTCGTTGCTGCTGTTGAAACTGGGTTTGCTCTGGTTGTGAAACCATCATGGCACGACGGACGAGCGAGTGAATTCCATCTGCGCCTACGAGAAGATCGTAGGTGACGATTTCAGAACCAGACTCCCTTTCTATCTCGATCTGACGACGGACGAGATCGACCTCTACGACTGAAGCGTTAAAGTTAACAGAGAGCCGTGCATGTTCATCAGGAGTCCGATCGCCATAACGCAGCAGGAGCGATCGCAGGAGCAACGCACAGAGTTGGCGACGGGGAATCAAGATTAGGTCACCAGGCTGGAGTTCAATCCCTTCAGAGGCTAAGTCTTTCCCTAGCTCTTCAATGCCGTTCAACCATTGCCGCACTCTTGCCCCTAATCCCAGACCAAATCCTCGGGTGCTAAGCGGCTCTAAATCGGTCGGAGCTGGGTTGCAGTCATAGATCTGTATCCTGTAGCTTGAGCTAAGAGCGAGCAATTGATGGGCTAAGAAGAGACCCGCAGGTCCTGCACCCACAATGACAATATTCATAGGACTTAGGACGCTAAAGGACTGAATGGCTGACAGATGGATAGCGGTAGAGCCATGATTGAAACTCATCTTGACTGATTTGATGGCTTCCTCATTGCACGGAATGTCGTCTCGCTATCTGGGGTGCAAGAGAGGTTATCTCGATCTGCACTACGAAAGTAATCGTAAGCTCGTTTCACTGCAAAAATCTTCTTCCTTTCTCAGGATGCGCTCTCTTTCCAATCAAGACCAATTACTTCCCTTCCTCTGCCTCGATGCTGCGGTGCAACGCAACCGACCATCCAATCGTGGTTTTTCCCAAAGAGCGACTACTTTTCCTTTAAAATCAGTGCTATTTTACTTGAGCCACTGAGCCTGACTAATGTCATCCGCCTTTAGGGTTATATTAGCGTTACCCGCTAGAGCGCTGGTTCAGAAATGGAACGTGACCTATTAACTTATGGGTCAATCAAAGGAAAATATAGAGTTCTCGCCTTCGAGAGTTCCCCTGTCGCACGCTACCGCCAATCATTACTGAACCGATGCTCTAGGAGCGAGTCCGCCCTCCTAAGTAGCGCAACATCTTCTCATGTCAATTCATTCTTCAAATCGGTTAGCGGCCAGAGTTGCTGGAAAGGCTTCCCTACGTACCGTCCTGATTGTCCCCTTCGT
>DATNPC010000652.1:0-8635 GCA_036703375.1 Allocoleopsis sp. | reverse complement strand
ATTCATACTTGGCTTTCGCGTTTCTTGCCTAATGTGTGCTTGCCTACGTTCTCGATGCGAGATCCATAGTTTTGCCAAGTATACCTAAAGATAGATGAAGATGTGTCTAAAGATGGATGCAGAACGTTTGTGATTTATAGGAAACAGCTTTTGCTCAGCGTCAGGAGCTTGCAGGGAGGAAGGTCTATAAGTACGGAATAACAAGCCTTATCCAGCAAAAGCACTGGTCGAGCATCATGATTGCAAAGTTATATAAAGATTTTGTAAGCGAACAAATTCAAAAGGAATGCTCGATGGCTTAGGGCTGACACGTCCGAGCGATCGCACTTTTCAAGGGAACAGAGGAGAGGCTCTGCGTCGCACCCCTATCTGCCGGAAAAATGCGATCGCTTCCTCACCTTCTAAACCAAACACCGTTCAAGAGTCGCCACAACGGACTGAGCCAGGGCAGTGAGATGATAACCTCCTTCTAGACCAAAAACAATACGACGAGTCAGCTGAAGAGAGTAGTCTGTAAATATGCCAAAATCCTCTGGCTCTAGAGCAATTCCTGCTAAGGGGTCGTCCGCAGTGGCATCGTAACCCGCGCTGACAATCAGTAAATCTGGCTGAAAATCTTTTAAAAAGGGCATGATTTTCTGCTCAAACATCGGCTGATAATCCGCCAACTTACTGCCCGATCGCATGGGTATATTCAGTACATTGTTATGAAAGCCCCGCTCGTTAGCCGCGCCAGTGCCGGGATAGCAGGGAGACTGATGCAGCGAACAGTAAGCGATTCTCGCGTCAGTTTCCACAATATCTTGCGTACCGTTGCCATGGTGAACGTCCCAGTCTAAAATCGCAACTCGTTCAATGCCAGGTTTTTCCAACGCATAGTAAGCGGCGATCGCAGCATTAGAAAATAAGCAAAACCCCATTCCAGTTTCGCGCTCGGCATGATGTCCGGGAGGACGCGCCAGGATAAAGGCTGGGTTGTTCGTCTCTAGCACGCGATCGACTCCATCTAACCAAGCACTCACGGCTAACAAGGCAACGTCATAACTGCGAGAGGAAATGGGTGTATCGCCGTCTAGCCGCCCACCCCCATGCATCGCAATATTTTTCACGCGATCGATATACTGCTCAGCATGTACTTGTTGCAGTAGTGGCATTACTGGACGAGTTTCGACTGAGGTTGGTAACTGCCAATCAATTTTGTCAGACCAAGGGGCAGCTTTGAGAGCGTTAACGATGGCGATTAAACGTTCGGGTCGCTCTGGATGAAATCGACCGTTATCGTGTTCGAGAAACTCATCCGAGTAAATGACGGGTATCATAATCTGAGTCTGGTTGACCGTGATGGGCAGTATAACAAAAGTCTAACTAGCTCTCGATTGGGACAACGCTCCATTGGGATCTCCCGTATTTGTCGTCGTACTACACACGGGTAGCGAGCAGAACAGGATAGAGAGACTTAGATGTATAACATTAGCAGTGCCAATATACCGGATTGTTTAACAGAAATTTATTTTCGGCGCATAACCTGTAGCATAGAGAGTAGAAATACTCTGTAACTTTTGCTGCAAAACCCTCAGCCGGAAATTTAGCTGTGTCACAAAGGAAGCCTCAATCCCCCGAGCGCACTCAGCGTTGGACTTTCCCTCAACTTTTTGGCATTGTCAAGCGTAATCCTCTCATGCTTTCACATTGGGTGTTACGCTGGGTCATTGTCGGGACGGCGTGCGGGCTGTTTGCGGGTTTGTACTGGAACATTCTAGAGCTAATGACTGGTGTTCTAGAAAAGTTTGAAGGACCGAGTTTACTCATCGTGATGCCGCTTGCCGGTTTAGTCATCGGTTTAGCGATTCATTTCCTGGGTAATCCGGGTGAAATCGCTGTCATCGTTAACAATATTCATTTTCGCGGCGGACGTTTGGACGCGAGGAAAAACCCGTCGATGCTTCTGGCTTCCTTGGTGAGTATATCGGCAGGCGGTAGCGCGGGACCTGAAGCGCCTCTGGTACAGGTAACGGGTTCTTTTGGTACCTGGATTGCCGATCGCTGGAAACTAGAGGGTGAAGATGTTCGATCGATCAGTTTGGCTGCAATGGCCGCCGGTTTTACGGCTCTTTTTGGCGCACCGTTAGGTGGTGCGATGTTTGCTCTAGAGATTTTGCACCACCAGCACATCGTCGAATATTACGAGGCATTGATGCCAGCGATTGTTTCGAGTTGCGCGAGTTATTTAGTCTTTGCTGCGATTACTAAGCTAGGAATTGCGCCAACGTGGCATTTTCCTCACTACAACTTGGACAATATCGATGATTTTGCGCTAGCTATCCTGTACGGCATTATTGGGGCTGTGGCTGGATGGGTTTTCATGAGCGTGTTTCGCGGGTGCGATCGCCTTTTTGCCCTGATTCCAGGCCCGGTTTATGTGCGAACAACGGTTGCAGGCCTCTTATTAGGTTGTTTTGCCGCACTTTTACCGCTGACTCGCTATTTTAGCCACCACGAATTAGATGCCATCCTCGATCGCGATTTTCCTGCGCTGTTTCTTTTAACCGTTGTCTTGGCAAAAATGGTGACGATTAGCACAACCGTTACGGGAGGCTGGCGTGGGGGATTTATCATCCCACTCTTTTTCACAGGTGCTTGTCTGGGAAAAGCGGTTGCAGCCTTGATTCCTGGACTCAATCCTGCTCTTGCCATGATTTGCACGATGGCGGCGCTTAATGCAGCGGTAACGCGCACGCCGATTAGTACGACTCTACTCCTGACAAAATTAACGAATATCGCTCCTTTTACCCCGATCCTTTTTGCCAGTTTAGTTGGGTTTTTCCTAGCACCAAAAGCTCCACTGATCGCATCTCAGCTTAAGTCTAGGCAGCAGGAAGCCTGAGTGAGCAGTGAGCAGTGAGCAGTGGCCAGTGACCAGTGGCCAGTGACCAGTTGGTCAAGAACACGGCTTGGAAGGTTAGCCGAGCTGACAACGAAAAATTCAGCATTGGAGACAATTCTGCGATCGCCCAAAGCCCTATTCTGTGGATTAACTTTCCAAGTCGTGTCAAGAATTCATTTGGGCGTGGAAGTAACAATCCTCAACCTCTCGCAATCAGGTGAATGTCACTGACATAAGAACTCTCATACCTCACCGATAAACCCTTGTGCAGAGGGTCTGGGGGAGGTACGCGTCCCTCAGCGGGGGGTTTGGGGGGAGACCCCCCCATATTGGTCTTTCCGAACAACGATCGCTGTTCGCTTAAGTCAGTGCTATTCCAGTCAACTCACGAGTGCTTCCTGACTGCCGAGTGATGAGCTTACTTCATCAGAGACGGAATGATTAGCGTAAACAGGATGCCAAACACCACTATTGCAAAGGCCTGCTCTCTCGTTAAGAGTTGAGGGAATGCGACAGAAAAAATTCCTATAGCAATCAATCCAATAATGACTTCCTTACTTAGGAGATTCGGCATCACCAGAATGGTAATGATACCGAGGGCGATCAAAGCAATAACTGTTTCCATTGTTTGCTTTCTCCAAGATGGAATTTACTGTGCACCCGCTTTGCTAGCGCCCAGTCTAAGGGCTTTTTGCCTTTACTCAAAATATCTCAAAACAGCCCAAAAGTCAGCAAATATTCCTTCGTATCTTCAACCCAATACGATTTAACAGCTGTGGCTCGCCAGCTGCTCTGACCCAAAGGGTTGAAATTGTGTTAAAATTTTAGAAGAAAGTAGCAGTATTTGGCAACTATGTGAGGGAAAAGCGGCATTTTTGGCAGCTTTTCTGTTTTTAGCTGCCAGATTCTTGATTTTAATGGAGTTTTTCGTTCTATGAGTACCTCCCAGGAGCGGATTGTCCCAACAAATCTGCGGAACGAGATGACCCAGTCTTACCTGGAATACGCGATGAGCGTAATTGTGGGTCGAGCACTACCAGATGCTAGGGATGGACTCAAGCCAGTACATCGGCGGATACTCTACGCGATGCATGAGTTGGGGCTGACGCCTGACCGCCCGTTCCGGAAATGCGCCCGTGTCGTCGGAGAAGTGCTGGGTAAGTATCATCCCCACGGAGATACGGCGGTATACGACGCTTTAGTCCGCATGGCGCAAGATTTCTCCATGCGATCGCCTCTGATTAACGGACACGGTAACTTTGGCTCGGTGGACAACGACCCACCCGCCGCGATGCGTTATACGGAGTGTCGTCTGCAAACCCTATCGACAGAAGCTCTGCTGCGGGATATTGAGTCAGAAACGGTAGACTTTATTGATAACTTTGATGGTTCGCAGCAAGAACCAACAGTATTACCGGCACGCGTTCCCCAGTTATTGCTCAATGGTTCCAGTGGTATTGCGGTGGGAATGGCAACCAACATCCCGCCTCATAACTTGGGAGAACTGATTGATGGCCTGGTCGCACTAATCCACAATCCAGACATCACAGATATTGAGTTAATGCGCTATATCCCCGGCCCTGACTTTCCCACAGGAGGTCAGATTCTGGGAACATCGGGTATTAAAGAAGCCTTTACGACGGGTCGTGGTTCCATTACTATGCGGGGCGTTGCCCAGATTGAAACGATCGAACATCGGGGGCGTCCAGACCGAGAAGCAATTATCATCACAGAACTGCCTTACCAGACCAATAAGGCAGCGATGATTGAGAAGATTGCCGAAATGGTCAACGATAAGCGCATGGAGGGCATTTCGGACATTCGGGACGAAAGCGATCGCGACGGCATGCGAATCGTAATCGAACTCAAGCGCGATGCCTATCCCCGCGTCGTCCTCAATAATCTCTACAAGCAGACGCCCCTGCAAATGAATTTCGGGGCGAATATGCTGGCGTTGGTGAGAAATGAACCTCAGTTACTGACGCTCAAGCAGTTCTTAGAGGTCTTTTTAGACTTCCGCATCGAAACCATTACCCGGCGGACGCAGTACGATCTGCGGAAAGCTGAGGAGCGAGACCACTTACTCCAAGGTTTATTAATTGCCTTGGATAACCTGGATGCCATTATTGAACTCATCCGCCACGCGGCTGATGCCCCCACAGCCAAGACCGAGTTGATGGAGGTCTACGGTCTATCCGACGCGCAAGCCGATGCTATTTTGCAAATGCAACTGCGCCGTCTGACAGCCTTAGAAGCGGAGAAGATTCATGCCGAACATGAAGAACTCCAAACTCGCATTGCTGACTTGCGCGATATTCTCGCCCACAGAAGTCGCATTTTAGAAATTATTGAAACGGAAGTCGGCCAGCTCAAAGCAACCCACGCCACGCCACGACGCACCGTCATCGAGCAGGTCGAAGGCGACCTAGATGACATTGACTTGATTGCCAATGAAAAAGCGGTGATTCTCCTCACCGAACAGGGGTATATCAAGCGGATGTTAGTCAATGACTTCGGCGCGCAAGCGAGAGCCACTCGCGGGAAAGCAGCGGCCAAGATGAAAGAGGATGACGGGGTCGAACATTTCCTCACCTGCTGCGACCACGATAGCCTGTTATTCTTTAGCGATCGCGGCGTCGTTTACTGCCTCAGAGCGTACCAAATTCCAGCTGCGTCTCGCACCGCACGAGGAGTCCCCATTGTGCAAATGCTGCCGATTCCGCGCGAGGAAAAAATCACCTCGATCGTCCCCGTGTCTGAATTCAGCGCGGATGACTATCTGGTGATGTTGACCCGCAAAGGCTACATCAAAAAAACAGCCCTGGATGCGTTTAGCAATATTCGGGCGAATGGGTTGATTGCCATTTCCTTAGAAGAGGGCGACCAACTGCGGTGGGTGAAGCGAGCCAAAGTTGAAGACAGCGTGATTATTGGGTCGCGTCAGGGTATGGCGATTCACTTCAAGGCCGACCACGAGCAACTGCGTCCTCTCGGTCGCGCTACGCGGGGCGTTAGAGCTATGAAACTGCGGGCCAAGGATGAGTTAATCAGTATGGACATTCTGCCTGCTCAAGTGGTTGCCAGTCTTGCCTCAGTGGCGGAGACACCCGAGGAGGAGGAGACTGAAGAACTCAATCCTGAAGCGACGGAAGAGTTAGTCGAGACGGCCGGTCAAGGGCCCTGGGTGCTAGCGGTGACCATGGGTGGCTATGGCAAGCGAGTACCCGTATCCCAGTTCCGCCTGCAAAATCGCGCAGGGATGGGAATTCTTGCGACTAAGTTCCGTTTGGCGAAAGATAAACTGGCTGCGTTGCGAGTTGTCAATGAAGGGGATGAACTCATGATCGTCACTAGCCGGGGTATTATCATTCGTCAAGCGATCGGTGCCATTTCACCTCAATCCCGCATGGCAACTGGGGTGAGAGTGCAGCGACTGGATGAGGATGATGCGATCGCAGCTGTCGCGCTCGTGCCGCTATCAGGTTCAGAAGAGGATGCAGAAGCCCTAGAGGAGGCTTTGTAAGTAGGAAGGATCGGGGGCTATCCCATGCCCCTTTGGGAGCCTCTTTATCAAACTTGAGGATACTGTTGGCGAGTGAATAGAATAGACCTCGGTTGAAATTGACTTTCAACTGAGGTTTATTATTTACGGATTGGGAATTCGTTCCTGATGTTCTTTTCTAGGATGAGGCTATGTGGAGTTTAATCAGTTTAACCGCCTTTAACGTTCTTGCTTCTCCTGTTGACTTTCAATCATCTAAACTTTTAACTGCCCAATCGCTCCCAGCGGATTCACTTCCTCCACCTAGCGCCGATCGGAAACCTCTTGAAACTGTTCAACCCCTAACTCCGGGTCAAATCATTTCTCCAGGTGGCTACTCTTTACGATATCCGAGCAGCTGGCGAAGATTTATCACTCAAGAGTCTAACCCAGACTCAGATGTTTTCATCGCTAGAAGCATTGCCAATAAACCTGAAGCGCCATTAGCAACAATTACTACAACGATTAGAGATTTGCTAGTAGTTCCGAATGAATTACCGAAAGGCGTGACTAAATTTTCTCAAGCCGCCGCAACTTATGTCGGAATCCTATTACAGAGCGGATATAAAGTGAGTGACGTAAGAGAGGTAGTTATTAATGGAAGACCCGGAGTTAAAGTGGTCTCAGAAACTCCTGACAAACGAGGCTCCATCGCTCTTCTCATTGATGGAGACAAGGAAAAAATGATTGTCAGTACAGCAGTTTATCCGATAGATGCGTCAGTTGTTACCCCTCAGCTTTTAGAGCCAGTAATAACAGAGATTGAGTCAATTCAAAACTCTATCACTATCTTACGCCAGAAGTAATAGTCTGCTTTAATTAGCGATAGATCCGCGGACTTCATTAGATGAGGGGAAATAGAGCTAATTTTAGAGACTACTGATGAAAATTTTTAAGCGACTTCCGCAAGCGTTACTTTTACTTTTATCTCTCATCGGCGGTATCCTAATGGGTCTCACCCCATCACCTGTAGGAGCTTGGCCCTTAGCATGGATAGCATTAGTCCCCTTATGGTGGAGTGTTGCTAATGCTCGCAGCATTCGTCAGTGTGCGCTGTACGGGTTAGTTTGGGGTATTGGCTACCATGGGTTGGCACTATTTTGGATTACTGGCATTCATCCCATGACTTGGATGGGGGTACCGTGGTTAGCTAGTCTTGCGATCGCAATTTTCTGCTGGAGCTTCATTACACTTTGGGGCGCGGTATTAGTTGCTATCTGGGCAGCATGTCTGGTTGGGATTTTGGGACGCACAACTGGGAAGTTACCTCTTAGCTTAAGTAGCACCCTAGATTTTGGATTCTGGCGTGCTGGGATTCGCGTTCTCATTGGCACAGCATTGTGGTGTGGGCTTGAAACTCTCTGGAGTGCCGGTCCTCTGTGGTGGTCATCCCTGTCCTATACTCAAAGTCCCCATAACCTAGCAATCTTGCACCTCGGACAGCTATCCGGCCCGGCAACAGTGACTGCTGCAATCGTCGCAGTTAATGGTTTAATTGCTGAAGCTTGGATTGGCTATCAACAGATTAGGGACGTAAAAGGGTTAAAGCTTAACAGATCGAACGCCGAGGGTTCTCATCAGCCTTCCAACCTGCAACCTGTAGCCCTTGTAGGCACGGCCCTTGGACTCCTCGTCGTCCTATATGCGATCGGTTTTGGACTCTACAGTCGCCCATTAATTCAACTGCCAGAAGCTGCATTAAAAGTAGGAATTATTCAAGGCAATATTGGCAATAGCGTCAAACTGTTCACCGAAGGAAAGGCTCTTGCCCTAGAACGATACACCAACGGCTATCAAAAGTTAGCCAACCAGGGAGTTGATGCTGTTTTAACCCCAGAAGGAGCTTTACCCTTTTATTTAACCGATCTACAGCGTCAATACTTCTACTCCGCAATTGTAGAGGAGGGCATTCCGGTTTGGGTAGGAGCGTTTGGAGAGCAAGGGCGTAGCTACACCAATAGTCTGTTTACGATTACAGGCACGGGTGAAGTGTTCAACCGTTACAACAAAGTTAAGCTAGTGCCGTTGGGCGAGTATATTCCCTTTGAGCCAATTTTAGGCAAAATTATCGATCGCCTTTCCCCCTTAGATGCTCATCTCGCTGCCGGGAAACCCAATCAAATCTTTGAGACACCGTTTGGTCGGGCAATTGTTGCGATTTGCTACGAGTCAGCTTTTGCCGATCATTTCCGGCGTCAGGCAGCTTTAGG
>DATNPC010000651.1:0-2462 GCA_036703375.1 Allocoleopsis sp. | reverse complement strand
CTTTAGCACGAGAGGCTTTAGAGCAGTTTGGCCATGTTGATGTTCTAGTCAATAATGCAGGCTACGGGCAGATGGGGCCAGTTGAACTGATCTCACCGGAAGATGCTCAACGCCAATTTGCCGTCAATTTCCACGCTCCCTTAGTCTTGAGCCAAGCCTTCATTCCCGTCATGCGCGATCGCGGCGGCGGGCGAATCGTTAATGTATCCTCGTTAGGAGGGCGAGTAGCATTTCCGGCTGGAGGTATGTACAGTCCCTCTAAGTTTGCCCTAGAAGCGCTCAGCGATGTGTTGCGGATGGAATTAGCTGCGTTCAATATCAAAGTGATTGTCGTTGAACCCGGCCCGGTAACAACCGACTTTTTCGGGGTAGCGGGCGATAGACTAGCACTGAATGCCCCGGAATCAGGCAAAACTATCTATCGTGCCGCGATTGAAGCCATTCAAGAAATCGAGCAGCGTACAGCCAGTATGGCGTGGAGTTCAGAACGATTAGCAGGCGTCATTATTCGAGTCCTCAAAGCTCGGCATCCGCGTCCTCGCTATGTGGCGGCAACCGGCGGAGATATCATGCTATTTTTTATGACAAAACTTCTGCCGCGTCGATTTGTCGATTGGTTCTGGAAGCGCTTCTATAGTATCGACCAAGTCGAAAAAGATTGGAAAAACCGCACTCAGAAGATGGTAAGCTGACGTGCATCTTAAGAAAGTACGTTAAAAATACTGCCTCGTTATTCATAATTAAATTACGTTCGCTCCTTTAATCGGAGCGCGATTTATTGGGCTAGGTGAAGCTCTGTGTCGAATTTGCCTTGAACGCTCGTTTCAACGAAATTGGCTCAAGGCAGTCAGGGGTTCAGACAGAGGAGAACCTTGGCACTGTTCGACCAGTTCCGAACCCGCCTGACAGGACACCCGATTTATGGACCTCATCAGATCCGATTAATGGACCTATTAGAATATCAAGCTAAAGCATTATTTCGCGAGGTTGGCATTCCGGTTTTGCCGTCTCAACGGATTGACCATCCCAGAGATCTCAAACGTTTAGAAATTCCCTATCCAGTCGTGCTGAAGTCTCAGGTGCCTACGGGAGGACGAGGTAGAGCGGGTGGCATTCGGTTTGTGGGCAATACGATTGATGCGATCGCGGCAGCAAGGTCAATTTTTAACCTCCCGATTCTCGGTCAGTATCCCCAAGTGATATTAGCAGAATCTCGCTACGATGCCGAGCAGGAATTTTATCTCGCGGTTATCCTGGATTATGACCTGAAGCGTCCAGTACTGCTGGGAGCGTCTCAAGGCGGCGTCAATCTGGAAGCCGTGATCGAGCACATGCAGAAGGTTGTCGTCGAGCAAGAATTTTCTTCCTTCTATGCACGGCGTCTCGCGCTCAAAATGGGACTGCAAGGCAAGCTGATCGAGACTGTCAGTGGGATTGTTGAGAAAATGTACCAGCTGTTTGTGCAAAAAGACCTGGACATTGTCGAAATTAATCCCCTTGGCATCAGTGCATCGGGTGAAGTAATGGCTCTAGATGGGAAAATTACGGCAAACGACCATGCTCTAGGACGCCATGAAGAGTTGGCGAATTTAGGTTCAACTTCAGCGAATGGTTACAGACACCAAAAACGATCGAGCGATCGCTTAACGGAGCTGAACTGGACTGATACTGAAGGTAATATCGGAATTCTTTGTAACAGCACTTGTTTAGCGGCGACAACCTTGGATTTAGTCTACCGAGCCAAGGGTAAGCCTGCCAGTTGCCTCATTGTAGACGGGTTTGCTAGTTGGGACTTGCAGTCGGTATCGTCCCCCGTGCAGCAGCTGCAAAGTGCGCTACAGCAACTCATAGAAGCAAAAGACATCGAAGTCGTCTTGGTCAACATTTTGAGTAGTCCTTCGGCGAGTGAAGACGTAGCAGAAGTCCTTGCCAATACTTTACTGTCTCAAGTAGAGGAGGCAGCAGTCCCGAAGGCCGTAGACTGGGCGGAACGACCAACAGAAGCCGTTTCGCGTTCTCTCTCAGAGCGCAGTAACGGTACTCGTATTCTCGATCGCTACTCCGTATCGAGAAAAAGGCTTCCGCCTGTTGTGATTCGCTTGGTTGGAGGAAAATTTGACTCCGTGAAAGAGCGTCTGGCTGAGAGGCCCGTACACTGGAGGGATGACTTGGATGATGCGATCGCGCAAACTGTCACCCTTGCCAAAGTAGCAGTGAAAAAGCCTTAACCCCGATCGAGAGTTGGGAAGAGCTGGCAGTTTTTGTTAAGCTCAACCCAGCATCTATAGCGCTTGCACGCCTTCAGCGACTATGAAGTTGACGCCAGATATTAGAGTCTTGGTACAGGGTATTACACAACCCTTAGGGGCTTACTATACAGCCCAAATGAAAGCCTATGGCACCAATGTGGTGGCTGGAGTGAGTGCTGGACAGGGAGGACAGGACTTACAGGGTATTCCCGT
>DATNPC010000650.1:0-5729 GCA_036703375.1 Allocoleopsis sp. | reverse complement strand
GCGCCAATCTCTTGCTGAATTTTGAGTACCTGCTGCTGGACTTCTAAGGCTTTGGCATAGTTAGCCTGACTCTCATACACCGCAACCATATTTCGTAAAACAAGACTTTCGTGTGCGCGATCGCCAGACGTTTGAGCAAGGTTGAGCGCCTGCTGTGATTTTTCTAGGGCTTGAGCATTGCCCCCCTGAGCCATATAAACATTGGCGATGTTGCTCAAATCAAGGCTGTTGCTCACGCCCAATTTTTGGCTCAGTTCCGACGACTGCTGTAGAAATGTTAATGCCTCGGTGTAGTTGCCCAAATTGCCGTAGAGTTGTCCGATATTGTTGAGCGCAGTTGCCTCAAAATTAGGCGCATGGATCTCTCTAGCCAAGGCTAGAGACTTCTGGTAGTAATCTAGCGCTTTCGGATATTGCCCCCGATCGTTATAAACCGTTGCAATATTATTGAGCGTACTGACCTGTCCAGGACGACTACCAGTATTCACGGCAATCTGAAGTGCTTGCTGCAAGGCTTCTAGCGCTTTGGTATATTCACCCTTTGCCTCATAAAGGGTGCCGATGTTGTTGAGGGTAATCATTTGCTGCTCGAGCAGCTTATACTGCTGGGCAATAGCCAGAACCTGTTGATAAGCGGCTAAAGCCTCTGCATAGCGCCCTAAATCGCCATAAACTTGTCCCAGGTTATTCAGCCTAATGGCTGCTGTAGTTTCAAAGCTCTCCAGACACTGCCGTTGTGTTGAGGCGTCTTGTATGGGCAGGAATTGGCAAAACTTGGGAAATGCTTCTGCCATATTGGTTTTGAGCTGCTCAATGGCAGATTGATTGATCGATAGCGCCTGCTGGATATACTGCAACGCTTGGAGATATTGCCCTTGAGTCGAATACACGCCACCAATATTGTTGAGCAGTGCGGATTGGATGTTGATATGCTTGGTGGTTTTGGCGATTGTCAGGGCTTGCTGATAGGTGGCTAAGGCATCTGGATATCGCCCCAAATCATCGTAACCTTGCGCCAGAGAGGTGAGCGCATCAATCACCACTGGCTTATTATCCGGTAGTTTTTCTTGTGCCAGTGCGACTGCCTGCTGACTAGTTTCCAGTGCTTTGTCAAAGTTGCCCAACCGACGGTAGGCGGTTGCGACAAATTGAAGCTGTTGAATTTGATCGGCAGTGTCATTGAGTTGTGCAGCAACCTGCACGGCTTGTTGATAGGTAGATAGCGCTTCTGTGTACTGTCCATTGTTGCTGTAAGCCGAGGCTAACCCAGACAAAATATTCGATCGCGCTTGGAGCCAGTCTGCTTCAGACAAACGATCGCGGTTTTTCTGCAACAGGGTCAAACTTGTTTGAAAAGCAGCGATCGCTTGCGGATACTGACGTAGATGGTTAAACGCCTGTCCCTGAGTCGTATAAATCCCTGTCAAATTTGTGACCGCATTACTCTTAATTGCTGGCGGAAGATTGGCTGTATCTACGAGAGCGAGTTCCTGCTGATAGGGTTTGATTGCCTGCTGTACTTCTGCGATCGCTTCAGCGTAAGCGCCATTTTGAAACAACTGTAGGGCATGGCTTCTGTAGGTACTCCCAATTCCAGCGATTGCTAACACTTCATGATTTCGATTATTTGCTTGCCGAGCAACCTCAAGCATTTGCTGAAAGGCGGATCGCGCCTCTGCATACTGGTTTTGCTCCAGGTAAGCGTACCCCATGATTCCCAGCGTTTCAGCTTCACCCGTATGGTTTTGAATTGACCGAAACAGAGTCAGTGCCTGTTGATAATGGTTCAGTGCTTGTGGATACTGCTGCTGCTCTTTGTAGATGTTGCCAATGGTATATAACTGCCAAGCTTGAGACGAGCGATCGCCCAGTGCCCGAAAGATTGTAAACGCTTGTTGATCATAATCCAGCGCTTGGGGATACTGTTTCTGTTTTTCGTAAATATTGGCAATGTTGGACAGCGCATTCGCTTGAGCCGAGCGATTGTCTAGCGCCCGAAAGATTGTTAATGCCTGTTGATAGTAATCCAGCGCCTGCGAATATTGTTGCTGTTCTTTGTAGATTGTCGCAATGTCTGTGAGTCTTGCCCCTATTCTTGCTTGATTGCCCACCGTCTGATAAAGTTTACGCGCTTGCTGCAACGCGGCGATTGCTGCTGGATATTGCTTTTGCAGATAGTGAACTGTGCCAATTGCCGTCTGTACCTCTGCCTGTGCCGTCTGGTTACCTAACGCCTGAAAGATCGTCAGCGCCTGTTGATCGTTGTCTAATGCCTGCGAATAGTTCTTTTGTGCTGCATCAATTCGCCCGATCGCAAACAGCGCTCCGGCTTGATTGGCTCGATTGCCTGTCGCGGATGACAGTCTCGCTGCTTCTTGATAAGCCTGCATCGCTGCATCGGGCTGCTTTTGCTGTTCTGCCAGTGCGCCGATTTGAAACTGTACCAACACTTCTACTGAGCGATTGCCAAGCGATCGCGTTAGTGTCAATGCCTGTTGCAACGTTGCCTCCGCCTGCTGGGATTGGTCGAGCCGCATTTGGGCAATGCCAATCCAAGCTAGAATGACTGCCTGTCGGTATTGCTGCTGGAGGCGATCGGCTGCTGCCACGGGTTCACGCAGAATGGTTAGGCTTTGCTGCATGGTTGCCAACCCCTGCGCTTTATCCCCTTTCTGTAGCTGTCCAATTCCCAGGATACCCAGCATCCAACCTTCTCCCTGGCGATCGCGCATTTCTCGACGAATGGCGAGTGCTTGCTGAAGGGTAGTAATGCTGTCGTCCAGTTTACCCAAATCTATCTGAGCATCTCCAACGTGAAGTAGCGCTTCGGCTTCCCCATTGCGATCCTTTAATTCCCGGTAAATTGATAAACCCTGCTGAGCGGTTGCTAGCGCTTCTGAAACACGCCCAAGCCAGCTTTGAGTTTCGGCAATTCCTAGCAGTGCATTAGCTTCACCGGAGCGATTCTGTGTTTTCTGATAACGAGCCAATGCTTGTTGAAACGACGCGAGAGCTTCCTGCAACTGACTGGTATATAACTGCTCAAATCCCTGCTTGAGGAGACGCTCCGCTTCAGTCGTATTTTCTGTAGAATTCGGTTCAGTTTTGCCATCTGCCTCAGTATTGCGATCGGGGTGAGAAAGTGTCTGTGCAGCGAGAGGCTCAAAACCACCTAACAGTAAAACAGGAGATGTCAGCGCCAAGCATAAAGTAGTCGCAGCAAGGCTGAGAGTTCCAAGTCGGTAGTGCATGAGCCAATACTTCACTGATGTCCGAGTACAGAGTAATGATTTAAGTATCCATACCTCTAGACAATAGGGGGCTTATGCAAAAATTGGGACACTGAGAGTGTTTGATACTCTTCGGAGAGTCTTTGAGCCTCGTTATATCAATTCGCTGGTATGTCTGCTACAAATAGCTCCCCCAGCTCTCCACCTGTAGCTGTCCCTAAAGCAAATTGATATTAGAGGCAATGCGAACAAGGATTTAATCGTCTGCAAACTCCCCAAAGCGTTCTCGATACCGAGCCAATAACGCCTCAGCTTGCTCAGCCCGCTGCTGCTCTTGATTAGCCCGTTGTTGTTCTTGATTAGCTCGCTGTTGTTCAGCCATAGCTGTCTCTTCTGGTGTTGGTACTAATTCCCCCTCGCGAGTGAAAAAGCGCAACGTCTTCTCGTGAATGCCTAAATACAGTTCTAATTGCTCGCTCCACAACCAACCTTGCTCGTTAGGTTGCAATTGGCAATATGACCCCCGTACTAGTTCAAATCCCATGAATTCTAAGCTCTGTGGATCGAACCAAAAATATTCCGGAGTGCGAAAGATATCCTGATATATCTGCTTTTTCAATCCCCGGTCTGTAGCGGCAGTGGAATCAGATAGTAGCTCTACAATCAGGTTGGGATATTTACCATTTTCTTCCCAAACCACCCAGCTTTTACGAGGCTTATCTTCAGTATTGAGGACGACGAAAAAGTCTGGGCCTCGGAAGTCTTCTGATTTGCGCTGTTGAGGAGAGTAATAAACCGTTAAGTTGCCAGAAACATAGAAATCATGTCGTTGTTGCCACACCCATCGCAGGAGGCGAATCAATAAGTCAATTTGATCGCGGTGTAAGTCACTTTCCAAAGGAGGTTCGTTACTCTCTAAGTCACCAGGGGGGAAGACAATTTCTTCTGGGATAACGTTAGAAGATTCTACATCCTGGGTGAATGTCATGGCATCACAATTTACGAACTCTGACTTCAGTTTAGCGAGATGAGGATAGAGAAAGCAGGAACGTAGTCGTAGCAAGCGTCATAGTTCCAAGTCGAGTACAAATTCTCAAGCACAAATTCACTAGTAGCGTGGGAAGGCTCTCTACTCCTACGAATACTGAGTCACTATGGGTAATTCTTGATTGAGTACCCAATTGCCGATATCCCGAAGTTTATAATCTACAGGGTCGTGGAGAGTAAACGTTCGCAAGTCACGCCAGTAGCGATCGAAGCCGTAGCTTGCAGCCGTAGAACGAGCGCCCATCACTTCAAAGATACGGGTGGTGAGATTCAAACCAACTTTCGTGACAAAGGCTTTAGCCGCCGAAACTGCGATCGCAACTTCACCGCGTTCCTGATGGGTTAATGCCTCTCCTTTCTCCCAAGCTGCTTGTACCTGTTGCGCTGCCTGACTGACGAGTGCCATCGCTGCCCTGAGTTCAGTCCATAGCTCGCCATAATGATGCAGAATGTAGGGGTCTTGCGATGCGCGATCGACTCCTGATGTTATCCAAGGTCGAGTCATCGTCGTCGTGTAGTTCTTCGCCGCTTCAAATGCTCCCTCAGCAATGCCCAAGTAGACATGAACTTTGGTGAGTTGAACCACGACGCAGAGGAATGTTGGAAAAGCTCCTTCTGGCGATGGCGGCGGGCCAAGAATTTCATCGGCGGTGACGAGAACGTTGTCGAACGTATAGCTACCACTAGCCGTGCGTCGCTGTCCCATATTCTTCCAGTCGTCGTTGTAGATAACCCCTTCTCGATCCTTGGGAAGCACGAAGGTGATAGGAAACGGAACGCCGTCTAGCATGGCAGCAACCACTCGCAAATCTGCTGCAACCGTCCCCGTGCCGAAGGACTTGACGCCATTGACTCGGAAATGCTTCCCTTCTGGCTTCATCTTGAGACGAGTGTCCCGCGCATTCAGCGCGTTTGCCCAAAACAGGTGATTTTCGGCAGTGGCTCGATAATAGCGTTCGGCTTGAGCGGGCGTGCCTGCCACTTGAGCAAGTACAGACAAGTTGATGTGGTTCGCGTAAAGTTGTCCCGTGGAACCATCGGCCTTGGCAAGTTCTTGAACTATCTTAAATGCTTCTACCCAGGTCGCTCCCAAACCACCGTACTCTCGCGGTACCATTAGCGGCAACAAACCCACATCTCGGAGTCGCTGAATTTCTAGATCGGGGATACCCGCTTGGCAATCTCGTTCGACAGCGCTAGCCGCCAATTCTTGAGAAAGGGCAGTAGCGATCGCATTGTAATCCTTCGAGCTGTTGCGTTTGAGTAATTGCATGATTGGTTTCCCTGAATTAGACTTTCTTCTGGTAAAAATCAGTTCAAGCACTGTCTTGTGTAGTACTTATCTGAAGTGGTGCTTGCCCTTTACGCAAGAAGTCTTGTTTTTCACCCGATCGGGTGAACCGGCCCATCATGCTCGGACACTCTAGCGCTCTTGTGTCACTTTAGGAACAT
>DATNPC010000649.1:0-8988 GCA_036703375.1 Allocoleopsis sp. | reverse complement strand
CAATCCTGCTCATACCATTGATCTCTTTCATCAACTCAACTGGTCTGAATATGTGAATCGCCAAAGCCTTTTGAGGTTGGTTTGGGAGCAGGATGCATACAGCGACGGGAAGCGTTTTCATAGATGGCTGCGAGATCAGTTAGGTAAAAATATTCCAGGGAAGCCATCTGATATTACCTTTGCTGATTTGTATCAGTTTCGGCAAATCTACTTAGCGATTATTGCTTGTGACCTGAACAGCGAACAAGGAGACCCTGTAGTTTTTGATAAAGATACAGAACCACATACGACTGTTTCATTTGCAGTACGGGCTTCGATTTCGATTCCTGGTCTGTTCAAATCAATGCCACGCCTTGATCGGAGGCAGGAGCTAGTAGATGGTGGAGTTCTACTCAATTTTCCAGTTGCCCCCTTATATCAACGAGCAAAAGAGGCAAATTCTGTACTTATTGGTATACGGTTTAAACAACCACGAAAATTCCTTGAATCACCCAAGGTTCGGGAGGCATTGAAGGGGACGCTCGATCTTATGATGAGACGTGGAAGCTTACCTCCTGATAATATTGCTCAAGATCCAAACTATATAGATATTGAAATTGATGTGTCCAATTTTAATCCTTTGGACTTTGCTCTGAGAACAGAGCAAAAAGAAGAATTGGTTAAACGTGGAGCATCTGCGACCAAGCTGGCACTAGCTGAATACAAAGTACGAACTCACAAAAAAGAAGAGAATTTATTAAACAAGAAACGGGTCGATATTGTTTCTAAAATAGAGAAAATAGTAAAGCTAGACACAGAGTCAAATATAACAGAATATAAATTAATATCTCGATTAGAGCCAGAGATTAATGGTGACATAAAAGATGCTTTAGATTGGTTATATAACCGCTATATTTTAGCAAAGAAAGCTGGAAATGATGCTTTAGAAAAGTTTCCAGAATTAAAGGTAAATGAGGATATTATAAAGCGATTTTACTGGGAAATTGAGAAATACTTAGAGCTAATTTATAACTCTCTACTAACTCGAAGGACTAATCTTCTAAGGATGCCACCAATACGTCAGGCTTTATCTAACCCTGGTGTTTATGAAGAAGCTCTGAATGCAATCAAAAACAGGATGCCGGAAGACTTAAGTACATTAGCAAAACAGGAAATTGAACATCGAATCGTATACCTAAAAAAAATGACTACTTAGCAATTTATGATATCTATTATTACAGGTTAGCTCTAGAAATCTATACCTTGATACTGTCGGAGGAGTTCAGAAATATACTCAGCACTCCTTTCTTTTTCTGCTAAGTCAAATATCTTTTTCTTGACTGTGTTTAGTATTTCTGAATGGACTCCTAAATCCCAGAGTTCATCTTCTAGTCTTAGCTTTTCATTAACAATCCTTTCATGTAGATCCCGCAGTTCATCATAAGACAATAAGTCGTAATCCATCTTGATAGCTGGCAAGTAGTAGGTTTCTATCTATTACTTACCAGCGAGCTAATCATGATCCGGATCGAGAGGTGCAAACGTCACATGAGAAGGGGAGCAATCGCAACGTGGATGCAGAGCAGCGATCGCCCTGCCGTAACTACACTAAGAGCGATCGCTACACTTTAGGGCGAACCTCAAAAGCCAGTTGCGATCGGTAAAAGCAAACATCAAATTCCCAAAAGAAGTTCATGCGCCCCAACAGTAGAGGAACATCATCCGTTTGGCTCCATGCAAAAACTAGACGAATTGGCGCAAAGGGAGGAATCTCAGCAGATACAACCAATCCTCGTGCCTCAACGGGAGCTATATTTCCAGCTAAAAGAACAGATGTAGTTTGCTCCTCCCATACTGCTCCCAGACGCACACCAACGTCATACGGTAAAACATTTACACTTGCCCCAGTGTCCAATAATCCCGCTACTGCTATCGATTTGTTTCGGTACGTCAGAATTAAAGGCAGAGAGGGAACAGCATCAGGAGTGCCAAACTCATCAAGTCTTTCGATAAAGGGAAATCTTTGGGCATCAATCATTACTTCCCTTCTTATCTTCTTCCAGAAGTTGAGCTAACTGGTGAGCGGCTTCATGAGAATTTAAAGGAGACCAAACTCGATAAGTCGCCCCGTCTTCTAGTGCTGCTTCATTCTCTTCTTTCGCAAGTTCTGAAATTAAAAACTGCATGACTCGTAACTTCTCAGCACGAGACAGCTTTTGCAGAGTTGGCAGTAATTCTGTCACAGACATAGCACAGATATGGGAGAGCTAACTCTGATTATAGAGATAGCCCCAGGCTAAATACTCTGGCGAATGCTCCACCTCCAGCAACTTCATCTGCGCTTCGCGATCGCACAACTCAAACCAACCAAAACGCGATCGCACCAGCTTGACGCTCAAATTTCCCTATCTCCAGATTATTTGACCGTTTTGCGTTTAATATGGGTAGTGTAATGGTCAAAGCCCAGGTTGCACTCCTGTTGACGCTAGCGCCTATTCTTCAACGGTTTCAATTAAGTCTTCAATCATTACATCAAAGACGCGAGCGAGTTTTTGCAGCGCGGTTACGTCAACGGTTGCCATGCCAGGAGAACGAGCGTAAGTCGTGATTGTCGTGTAGGGAATTCCCGATCGCGCAGCAACCTCTTTTAGCGTCCAGCCCTTTTCACCAGCAAACTCTCGAATCTTTAACCTAGCTAGACCCATTCTTACTCTTGACGATGAACGAATACTCGTTCTTTAATGTGGGTAACTTCAAAAAGTAATCGCCCTACAGCCTAGACAACTCAAGGGCGACTACCAATGATCCCCAAAAAATTGGAGGCAAACTACATGATATCAAGACGGCAGCCGATCTCAATGGCTGTATGCTGCTTAGCGCAGCTTGAAGCAACAGGGAGGAGCGTATGACTTACAAAGAGCGATTATCTCCTTGGTGCGTTGTCCGCCATCTTCCCCAGTCTCAAGGGCAAGTTATTGCTCGCTTCCGCCGCCGTAGCAATGCAGAAGATCACCTCCGAGCGATCGAGAAGATGGCACCGACTGCACAATACACCATTGCTTTCGCTCCAGTTCTAGATACTGCCGAGAGCGAACAAACCACCGGGTAATACCATTTTGGATTGTAGATTTTGGATGCAAGGATTTTGAAGGCTTTGCTAGTAGGGAGTTCGAGAAATTTAAATGTGAAAAGTTTAAGCCTAAATGGTATCAAGCACTACCACTCCCTTAGCTCTCAAAAGAGCGAACACATTGAACTATAAAGGTTCTTACATGACTTGAACATCGATCATCCGTAGGGGCAAGGCAGGCCTGCCCCTACGGCGTGGTTGATACTTATGGCTCGACAATCAAAGATGAACGGGAAATCCGAATCGGTTTGCCATCAACCGAGACTTCCACCCAAGAGTCACGTTCCGTCAAACCACAGTCATCCATCAGGTGATACTCCGAGAAGCGATCGCTCCGTGGTGAAGGAATTTCAATAACTTTAGCGCCTAATAAAATTTGATACCGTTCGCATAGCTGAAGAGAAGCGATCGCTTGATCGAGTTGAACCTTTAATTCCAGAAGTTCCTCCCTAGAGCGCGCGGTTGTGCTAGGGTTCCTCATTTGGTCAACTAGTTCGTGCCTCCATTTCATTAACTTCTCCAGAACTTCTGTGAACTTTATCTCTCTCCCCTGTTGACTTGACATACAAGCGAAACCATCGATTCTATCACTCAATTAACGATATAAGCAAAATCCAGGTTTAGCTCAGGTTGTATCAAGAAAGATAGAGAGGGAGCGAAAACGGGGCAACCACTCATGGGATGCCCCTACAAGTGGCGTCCGTGCGTCAGTCCTGGCTTACTTATCATCCCGCACTGGTAGCGGTATCTCCAGAATTTCCATCAATAACTCTAAGCGTGAAGGACGCGACAGGAGCGGAATCAGGTTGGGGAGCGAGTAGTAATCACCGGCAAAGGTGAACGTATCAACCTGCGCCTGTTTTTCTTGCAACCGGCGCTCTAGCCAGTCATAGGCATAACCCACCTTCACCACAAGGATGCTCGGAGCTGTCTGGAGTTCGCGCTTATAAGCCTCGTAAGCTTCAGCAAAATAAGGTGCAGTATTTTCCCCTTCATCGGTAACTAGCAAAATCTGCTCAACCCGTTGCTTTCTCAAGCGCATCGCTTTCAACGGAGAACCAATACTGGTAGCACCACCTGCCTTGATATGTTGGAATGCTCGCTCCCAGTCGCTGAGGTTATTACCCGATGCCTTGACAGGATAAGGCAGCGTGTCAAAAGCATAGACAAACAAATTTGCCTGAGTAATACCGGAAATCAAAGCAGCAATACGCTTGCCGACTTCGATCGCACTTTCCATCGAGCTAGACTTGTCTACCAAGAGAGCAGTAGGCTTGGTGATACTGCCTCGCTTTTTCACCTGCTCGTCCATGACACGTTCCAAGCGTGCCACCGTCTCCGCATCGAGTGCAGTCGTATCTGCGACAACTCGTGCCTTGAGTGCGGCTACGCGCTCATTGCCCCGTGCTTGCTCCAACTTCTCGTCAATCAGCGCTTTCACTTGGGGATTGTCCATCACGCCACGAACTTGCAGAGACTTGAGGTTGTTGATTACCTCTTGGGGAGACATGGAGTTAATCAGCGCGACTAACACTGTCGGCGTTAGTTGCTTAATCGCCCCTACAGCCACAGTGTAGGGAATTTTATAGTCTACAATCAACTGAGCTTGCTCTAGAGGTGAGGAAGCGATCGCTAATAGCTTCATGGCAAAGGCAAGGCTATCTTCCGGCGGATTGTCCTTAAACAACACCGCATCAGCGCGATCGCTCGGGCGAACGTGTAAGCTGGCATAGAGGTGCTTCATCGCTTTGCGCGATCGCAGCGCGGCGCGATCGAAGAATGCTGGATTCTTTTCGCGTGCCTTCAGATAACGCCGCACGGCTGTACGAGTCGAACGCGGCAGTTTCCCTCGATGTACTTTCAAGAAGTCTACAATTCGGGCGACTTGATACGGAGGAAACTCCTGTAACAGGACAAAACCAGCATCACGGTGTTCTGTGAGATTGCTAGTCAGCAAATTGCCCACAAACACTTCCTTATGGTCGCGCACATCTCCGGTACGCTGATACCAGACTGCCAGATGTCCGTAGAAGATCGGGTCGCGTTGTACCATTTCTTCATGGAGTTTAGCGACTTGCTCTAGCTGTCGGTGCGGCGTGGTGAGCAAGCTATTGAGCATATCTAAGCGCAAGTCGCGCTCAACGGTATTCATTGAAGCTACCTCTTTGCATCAAATCGCTGTTATCAGGATTTGCAAGTTAATGAAATACATCCTGTGTCAGGACGCACAACCGTGCGTCCTGACCAACTGGACTTCTCTGTCGTAGAAAATTGCTGTAAGGTCGATCGTGTTAATTTTATACTACACAGATAATACAAAAGTGTCAATGTGTGAGAATGCAGCTTAGATCGAGTCGGGATTATTGCCTACAATACAAACCTCTCCGGAGTCTCCCCGTCTCCCCGTCCCCCCATCTCCCCATCTGTCCTAATTACGGGCGTTCAACCTGACATGATATTAGCTGTCCTCCCCTAGCTGCCCCAATCGTGTCATCTTTAACAAAGAAGTTAGAGGTGAGCGATGGTAACGGAAGCACAGAATAAACGGGTAGTTGTTGTGGGTGCCGGTTGGGCGGGATTAGGCGCAACCTACCATTTAGCTCAGCAGGGGTATGATGTTACGCTGCTAGAAGCGAGTCCCTATCCAGGTGGCTTAGTGGCAGGCTGGAAAACACCAGGCGGGCGATCGGTTGAGGGTGGTATTCATGGCTTCTGGTATCCCTACAGCAATATCTTTTCCCTGGTTCGAGCATTGGGCTTAAATCCTTTCACTCCCTTTACTCGTTCCTCCCAGTACTCACCCGCAGGGCTAGAAGTCGAATCGCCGATTTTCCAAAACGAACCGCGACTTCCGACACCATTAGGGACATTTCTCTACACTCAGTTCCAGCGGTTGCCGTTGAGCGATCGCATTTCTGCCTTACCTTTACTCTATGCCATTATCGATTTTGATAACTCGGATGAGGCATGGCAGCGTTATGACAAAGTAACGGCCCGCGAACTCTTCAAACAGTTTGGCGTTTCCGCCCGACTGTATAAGGATTCCTTCGAGCCAATGCTGCTGGTAGGCTTATTTGCACCAGGGGAACAGTGTTCGGCTGCTGCCGCTTTAGGAATGCTGTACTACTTCATCCTCGCTCACCAACCTGACTTTGATGTGGTTTGGTGTCGCGGAACCGTTGGGGAAACGATCTTTAAACCTTGGGTTGAACGCATTCAGCAAGTTGGTGGTAAGGTACTAACGAATCAACGGGTAAACGACATCCTTCTCGACAATACGGGTAAGGCGAAAGGAATTGTCTGCGGCGATGAAGTGTTTGAGGCAGACGCGGTAATTTTTGCCGTGAGCGTCAGCGGCATGAAAAAGATCGTGTCAGGTAGCTCGACATTGCAACAATACCGAGAATTCCGAGACTTGACCAACTTAGGCGGCATTGATGTGTTGGCAACTCGGCTGTGGTTCGATCGCAAAATCAGCATCCGTCATCCCTCAAATGCCTGCTTCGGCTTCGATCCAACGACAGGCTGGACGTTTTTTGACCTCAATGTATTGCATGACGAGTACCGCGATGAACCGGGCAGCGTGATTGAAGCCGACTTTTACCACGCGAATCAGTTGTTACCCTTGAGCGATGAGCAAATCGTCGAGAAAGTCCATCGCGATTTAGCCACTTGTGTACCAGCATTTCGAGAAGCAAAGGTTATCGATAGCAGCGTTATCCGGGTACCACAAGGCGTGACTCATTTTGCACCCGGTAGCTATCAGTATTTGCTACCAGCCGTGACAAGTATCGAGAATGTTTTTATGAGTGGAGATTGGATTGTTACTCGCCATGGTTCTTGGTCGCAGGAAAAGGCTTATGTTACGGGTTTAGAAGCAGCAAATATAGCAATTTCGTACTTCGGACAGGGCAGTAATGCTCCTATTATTCCTGTTGAATCGGATGAACCGCATATTCAGTTGGCTCGGATAGTTAATAAGACAATTCGCGGTTTTGCTAAGGATATATTGCCTGATTTTTGGTTGCCTTAGAATTGATTTCTGCGTAAGTTACCACACCCACCCAGAGTTTAAACTCTGGGCTAATAGCTCTATCCCGATCGCTTCCCGCTCAAACTACAGCTAAGTTAACGGCACGAATGAGTTGTTCGCGGGTAAAGGGTTTGGTTAAGTAGGCAACAGCGCCTTGTCTCATTCCCCAAAGGCGATCGATTTCCTGATTTTTAGACGAGCAAATCACAACAGGAATTTTGGCTGTGACTGGATTATTTTTGAGTTTACGGCATAACTCGAAGCCACTCATTCCTGGCATGACTACATCCGTTACGATCGCATCGGGCTTGTGTTGTACGGCCTTATCTACGGCCTCTTTGGGATTTGGGACACGAATAACTATGTGACCTCCCTCGCGCAAGTAAGTATCCATTAACTCCATCTGAGAGGGGTTGTCTTCAACTAGTAAAACTTTACTCATGGCGGATTATCCTCACAAAATTACTGCATAACAAAAGTTCGATCGCGCTGCTAACGAGCAGCATTATTGGGAAGCTGCTAACATCAGCTCCTTAAACAACGATGATTTAACTAGCCCAAACGCTTAATTGAAGCAACTCATGTGCCTTAGCTTGCCATGCAGCGACCACCTTAAAATTTTTCGTAGAGGTTTATTCAGTTTCAGGACGTTCAAAGTGCGAGCGTATCGGAGTAGGTGCACTCTCTTCTTGGTAGTGAGAAGCAGGGAAATTCAAAAAATGTCTCTTCCCACATCCAATTTCACTCAGTACTAGCTGTTTAGTCAATATCGAATAAAATCTATAATGATGTCTGTTTTTGTCCGTTCGTTTCCCGATCGCATCCTGCCCCAAAGACAGAAGAATCCCCGCCCAAAGAGGACGGGGAGCTTCAATGCTCGCAGTGTTACCAATCGAGAGATAGCGGTTCACCGCTTGCACCGCGCACGAGATTATCGCTGAAAACTGCCACGGTCAGAATTGATATAGATCGTAGCCAGAGTCATGGCAATAATGAGAATCGTCAGTAGGCAGACAATGTAAGCCAAGGATAAATTGTCTAAACCGGCTGCTTTCACTAGCTTAGAAAGATCGGGTTTGAAGATGGCAGCGGCCATACCTGTATAGTGCATTGACAGCACTGCCCCACCCATAACGCAAGCGGTAGCAAGCTTTGACCATTTGCGATCGATGCGATGGCGAAATCCCAGCGAGAGCTTGAGTGCGACGAACGACACGCTCACAGCAATGACAACCGAGAGTAAAAATAGATGGGGTTTGTACTGAACGGTAGCTGGCATTTGCATCGCTGCCATGCCTGTATAGTGCATGATGGCAATCCCAATCCCCATAGAACTACTGCCTCCTAGTAACGAAGGCAGACTCGGTCTGGGACGACTGACGATATAGAGTGCTTGGTAGGCTGCCAAGATAGCGGCAATGAGCGAGACAAGAACGATCGCGAAGTTATAGCTGATATAAATCGGGATGGAGAAGGCAAGCATGGCGATAAAGTGCATCGACCAAATGCCCGTCCCCATGGCAAGCGCTCCTCCCATCAGCCAGAGCTTGCGCGTGACGCCTTGCGCGCGGCTGACTCGACTAGAAAGCTCAAGTGCTGTGTAAGATGCCAATATTGCGATCGCAGCGGATAAGACAACCAGTAGAGGATTGTAAGTAGTAGTCATCGTCATGTGTTGTTCGTTGTTTGTTGTTTGTTGTTTGTGGAGGTTGACCAATAACCAACAACCAGTAACTAAGGACTAATGGTCAATCTTGAAGCGACCGACAGACAGCTGCAATTGTTGAGCCACCTCAACCGTTTGTTGCAGAGAACTGGAAACTTGACGCGAGGACTCAGTGGTATA
>DATNPC010000648.1:0-3985 GCA_036703375.1 Allocoleopsis sp. | reverse complement strand
TATGCAGCGAAACGAACAAAAATGCCGGTAGCGTTTTGAATCACAGTTGCTAACTCCTGAATGACGCTAGCACTGACACATTTAAGCACTTGTACTGGATAGATACGCTCTTGGGCAGGCGTGTGATTGCCACGCCCCTCTAGTTGTCGGTTTAAGGGTTTGGGACGTTTGGGGATATTGAGTTGAATTTCGTTGGGGGATATAGCTTGTATTAAGCGAATGTAGTTGGCTTGGATTTCCTCGTTCCACGGACTCAAAACCATGGTTTGAATAGCTAATTCTCCCGAAAATTCAGCCCGAAATTGCTGGATTCCAGTCTTGATAGTATCCAAAGTGATTCCCTCAACAGGTCGATTAATCCGTTGCAGTTGGTCGGAAGATACCGCATCGAGTTTAATCGATACTTTGTCGGCTAAGGTTAGGGCTTTACGAACGTCTGGATTCCCTAGTAACGTAGCGTTGGTGAGTACTAGGGTCGGACGCCTCGTACAGTGCTTAACGGATGTGAGAATTTCTCCTAAATTGAGCGCTAATGTTGGTTCGCCACTGCCGCTGAGGGTGATGATATCAACATCCCAGGGAGCAAAAGGTTGCAAGTCTTTCAGGATTTTCTCAGTGGGAACATAGATAGCGCGATCGCATGTTTTTGTCTCGATTTCTCCTAACTGGCAATAAACGCAGTTAAAGGAACAAACTGATACTTGACCAATTGGGTCAATTCCTAGAGAACGCCCATAGCGCCAAGAGGAAACTGGTCCGTAAACGGAAGAAAATGTTGTAGTTGTCATCTAAATTATGAATTGTGAATGATGAATTGGGTTAGAAGCTTTCCCCTTCTCTAATTGCTCCCTCCTTAACAAGGCTATGGTGTACACACAAGTCTTACTCGCCCCCTAAATCCCACAATTCTGGGGGACTTTGATACTAAGATTGCATTCAAACGTATAACTCTCTCTTTCTCTTACCTCAGCGTCCTCAGCGTCTCTGTGGTTCGTTAAATTCTACGTTAGACAGCAACTCAAGATGAGACTCCGGTTCCCCCCAAAGTTGGGGGGTTAGGGGGGCTAAATGCAGCATTTGTGACTTAGAAGCGAGATGTGTATACACAGTAGCCTTAGCAAGGGGAGTTGGGTGAGTCGAAAGTGATTGATAAATCTAATGAGTAAACATTAAGAAGAATGAGCCTCAGCTTTAGAGTAATGCTCTCGCTGTTCTTCTAAGAACGCCTCCACCGTCCGATTAAAGGCTTCCGGCTGTACCAAAAACGGCCAATGATTGCCGGGAACTTGACCAATCCTTAAGTTTTTCAGGTAAGTTTTGTAGGGTTTGAGTTGCCAATCTTGGCGATTTACTCCTTTTTCGGGTTGGATGAATAGGGTAGGAATCTCAATCGGAACGGTGAGGCCTGCAACTTGCATCACATCCTCAAAAATTCCATCACGAGCTGGGATAGTAAACTTGCTGCCCCAACGGCCATCCGCTTTTTGTTCGATGCCTGCCTGAAATACTTGCTGCTGTAAAGGACTCCATCCTTCATATAGACTTAGCTGACGCGCTTGTTGTTCTGCGTCTTCATAGGTTGCAAATGGCCCCATGCCTTTGAGAAAGGGCAACACCTGATACAAGAAAGGAAATGTAATCTTCAGGAAATTGGGCATTTTCCAGACGAAAATTGGATCGATGAGAATCATGCTACGCAAGCGTTCGGGGTGTTGCCTTGCCCAGATGAGTGCTAGTTTCCCCGTCCATGAATGACTGACAACATGAGCCCAATGCCATCCTAAGCGATCCATGAGCGCTTCTAAATCTGCGATCGCATCTGCAAACGTATAACCGCGATCGGGTTTGCTACTTTCACCATGACCGCGCATATCGGGTGCGACAATATGATAGCGATCGCTCAACGTTTCTCCCAATTCCAACCAAACGAGCGCGCTATCGGCTAAGCCATGCAACAGGAGTAAAGGCTCTTTACCTTGGTTCCACTCTAAGTACGACAGTTGGATATCGGGTAAGGACAGAGTGTGACGTATCGGCATCATAAACTAATTGAGAAATTGAGTAACAGCGCGGATTATTATGTCATGGCAGTTGTAGGGTGGGCATTGCCTACAATTGACCTTGCAATCCTGGCAAAATTCCTGTTTAGCAATGCCCACCTGATGATTACTTCAATCGGGGTTATGCCAGGTTAGTCCTCCTCGTCCTCTTCTTCATCCCAGTCCTCTTCTTCCTCCCAATCTGGATACTGTTGTGGCGAATCACCGGAGCTTTCTAAAATTTGAGGATGTTCGATTTTAGGGTTAGTCGGTTCGACTCGTTCTAGTTGTACGTTGAATTCCCAATGGTCTCCAAAATCGAACACGTAGGTCATGCTTTGCCCTTCCTTGAGTGACAAGCTACCGATATCGAATTCTGTTGTGAATGGAGGTTCATCCATGTAGGAATGATTTACCCGTACAGTCCAGCCATAGCGACTTTTCCAGGAAAAGCAGTGAAGGTGATCGTTATCAAAATCAACCGATCGCAAAATCATATCGCTGAGGTCGTCCAAACAGCAATTGGCTGGAATAGCAATGCGTCGCCACATCTTACTCGTGTAGTATCTGCTAGCCAGGGAGACTTTAAAGATATACAACCCGTCGCGAAACTCTTGCTCTGGAATCGTTAGGTTGTGCTTCCATTCGGGAAAGAAGGGTTGAAAGGCTAACTGCCATGTGCCAAAAACTCCATCCATTGCATTTTCAGCATCGTCTTCTTGTTTGTAGTCCTGCCTCATCAATCCATACAGAACGAGTAGAAGCGCATCTCCCCAAGCTGTTCGCTCTAAACGTTTAATTAGCCAGCCTTTCCCGGCTTCAGGTTTACTCGACTGGACGGATAGGCATCCAAACAACTCCAGTAGAGCAACGTTGTGGAGTCCCGGATAATAGATCAAAAGCTGCTGTTCGTTATAAGTCCCAATCTTCATCCCTTTGTCTGGAAGCTGTTGCCAAAACATCAGCCATTTATGAAAGGGATCGATACTCCCGCGCTCCCCTAATATTTCTTCATTCCCCCAAATTAACCAAGCTTCCAGTAAATTAAAGTACCGCTCAGTCGGGTTTAGATTGTTCCAGGATTCCAGCGTAACTGGGTCTAAAAGCAGGATGTATTTTTTTCCTTTGGTATCGGCATAGGACAGTCCAGAAGCTCGTAATAAGAGGTAAAGTCCATGGATGTAAGGATAGGACTTCTGTTGCGCTCGCTTGAGGTCGGTTTGAATCGGATGACTCAAACGAGCGTTAATCTCTGCCAACGACTTGAGCGGTAAGAATTGCTGAGTTTGACTCACCTCAATCCCTTTTGTACCAACGAAGTCGAGTAAAACTTGGAAGTCGTGCAGAATCGTACCTGGGGTTGCTTCGCTAATCTGTATTTGGTGCAGGAGTTGCTCTTGCGCTGGCGAGAGGGATGGCAGCGCAGAAGAGTTACCGTTGGCAATTTGTTTAAATAAATTTTGCATAAAAACGCGATCGCTTCAACAATTTAGACTCTAAGTCCAGTCAGTGTTCAAGCTTTTTTCCTATTACATTGAAAACAGATTTTCCGGCAATCCCTAGAGTAGGGGCAACCACGGGGGATTGCCCCTACTACAGTCGTGTGTCCCTCGATTTTTGGGAACTTTATTGATACCAGGTTTTAGACCACTGCTGCATTTGCTCGATTTCAGCCGTTTGACTTTTGATGATATTCTGAGCCAGCGTGCGGAGTTCTGGGTGTTGGCTGTCGAGCACCATCGAAGCCATGTGAACGGCCATTTGATGATGGGGAATCATCTGTCGGATAAATTCCTTGTCAAAGTCAGGAGCGTTCTTTAGGGCATCTAGGTCAGTACTCATTGCACCCATACCCATACCACTCATACGACCCATCCCCATTCCCGGCTGCCAATCCGATCGCGAATTATTGCCTTGCTGATTCGGGGGTAACTGGTCATTCCCAT
>DATNPC010000647.1:0-7364 GCA_036703375.1 Allocoleopsis sp. | reverse complement strand
GTCCTGCCCCCCGTCGCTGGACTTACAATTGTGAACTGTTTGGCTTTCCCTTCAGTGCAGCCCTCTCCCGCATTCACCGACTCACGGACTTGTTTGGTTCAGTTGCCTCTGTCAGTTGCCAGTCTCAATTTTGGGACGCTGGTGACGGCTACTTTCGAGCCTGTCTGTGTACGGCTCAACTTCGCTTTACCAACGGTCTAATTGCAGAAGTGACTTATGGTAAAGGGGAAACCGTCTGGCAGTCCCTACGCAATTTTGAGGTGCATGGGGAGCAAGGGACACTTTTGTTTGAAGGCGATAGCGGTTCGTTGATTCGAGGAGAGGAACAGACTGCGATTGATGTGGGTGGACGACGCGGTTTATTTGGCAAAGACACGACCATGGTACTAGACCACTTAATCGAAGGAACACCCCTGTACGTTTCTGCAAGAGCAAGTTGTTATGCGCTCAAGGTTGCAGATGCAGCACGCCAGTCAGCCGAAATAGGAAGGACGATTATCTTAGGATGAATGGCACTGACTTAAGAGCAATTGTTCCTTGGAAAAACCCGGACTTGGGGGACGTTGCCCCCCAAACCCCCCAGTGGGGGACGAAGTGCCTCCCCCACGCCCCCTGCACAAGGGTTGATTGGTATGATGACTTTTCTTAAAGTCAGTGCCATTCATCTTAGGGTGAATAACAGTGATTTGCAGCAATTGCCTACTGTTCGATTCCCCATTACCAATTACCAATTACCAATTACCAATTACCAATTACCCATTACCCATTACCCATTACCAATTACCAATTACCAATTACCCATTACCCATTACCAATTACCAATTACCCATTTGTCGTTCATAACGAGGGCGTGCAGGTGTACCCCAGCAAACCTGCTGGGCTGGGATATTACTAAAAACGCTGCTACGCGCACCAATAACAGCATTGGCTCCAATTTGAACGCCAGGGCCAATGAAACAATCGGTCGCAATCCAGACACCATTACCCAGAGTAATGGGAGACACAATCAGGGAAAATTTGCGATCGCGAATATCATGACTGCCGGTGCAAAGGTAGCATTCTTGAGAGATAACGCAATGACTGCCGATGCGAATCCGTTCCAGACTGTAAAACACAACGTCATCCCCAATCCAACTCCAGTCACCGATTTCTACCTTCCAAGGATAGGTAAAACGAGCAGTAGGGCGAATCAGGACGCTTTTACCAATTTTTGCCCCGAACAAGCACAGAAGCCAGCAACGGAAGCCATTCAGTGTATGGGGACTTAAGGGAAAAGCGATCGCTTGCACGCACCACCAAAGTAAGACAAACCAGCTGGGACGCCCTCGGTTAAATTTAGATTGGTCATACTGACGTAGATCGACCCAAGGTGCCATATCCAAATCCGGTAGCTCAGTAGAGTCTACACGGTTGCGAGATAGCTCTGATAACTGATGCAAATCGGGTTCTGAGATAGAGGAATCAGTAGAATCAGATTCAGAGTTGGAAGGGAAAGCACCGGGTGAGGTCATTGCGATTTTGGATGTTGGATTTTCCTTACAGATGAATCTGGAATCTGGCAACCCATTTCATCATCAGTCAGTCGATTTGAAATTGAAGAGTTTGGATTAACTGGGGGAGTTGATGAATAGTTCTCAGAAATAACTGGCTCAGAGGGGTTTAGTGGTAGTGTTTGAGGAATATTCAATTGACCAGCAAACTTCTGCAATTCATAAAGTTTGACACCAATTTGATACTCGTACTGACTTAACAAGCGGGCATAAATGTACCCGGCTTTTCCGTCTAAAAAGCCAAATCGAATGATGTAAAATAAAATAAATCGTAAGGTTGGTTTAAACGGGAGTCGCACCCAGAGTTTTTTGAAAAATCGTTTACGCTGCACGGCACTGCCAAACAGATTAGAACCAATCGTGCCGGAGTCGTCTTTATTGGTGAGGAGATTGAGATAGACGCGAGCTTCCCAATTAGAGTAGCGATTATGCCGTTCTAGCCAATGATAGATATCCCGAAAGTCTATATGCAGCATATCATTTTTGAGATAGCCAACAGAGCCATTCAGGATAACGTGTTCGTGAACTTCATTATCACCTGTATTACTAATGCCCTCTGTTTTTAGGTTCTCGTAGCGACCTTTTGCGTGCCTAAATAAGCGCAGGTTCCAATCGGGATACTTGCCCCCGTAACGAATCCATTTTCCTAGGAAGAAAACTTTGCGGTTGAGATAGTAACCATCACAATTAGGATTTTGAATAGCTAAAGCAATTTCATCCCAAAGTTCAGTAGGAATGCGCTCGTCGGCGTCAACAATCAGAACCCACTCGTGACGAAAGGGGAGATTTTCTAAACTCCAGTTTTTCTTTTTCGGCCAGCGATTGTTGAAGTAGAATTGCACCACATTCGCGCCATAACTTTTAGCGATTTCTGCGGAGCGATCGCTACTTTGGGAATCTACGACAAATACCTCGTCAGCTCGACTCAAACTCTCCAGGCAAGCTGGTAAATTAGCTTGTTCGTTCTTGGCTGGAATTAAAACTGAAACGGGAACTTTTAAGGCTGTAGATGCCATAATCGATCAAACCGAAAGTAGAAGGAATGTTTATCAGAATTTAGGCAAGTTCTAATCATAGTTTATAATCAAGTCTATTGAAGTCAGAACTATTCCTCATTTTTAGCAGAAAAATGAGGAATGAGAGAAAAGTTTGGCTTTTTCAGCATTCCTTTAATAGCTGTGCTAAGATAGCCAACCTGAGCGTAGGCGTACACTAGATTGTCAAAACATAGAGCTGGATCGCGGAAGTTTTTGATGGATTTGTAAAGACCGCGTGCAATACGTTCGCTGCCCCGTAAAAGCTGACCTGAACCGGCGCAACCGGCCAACTGCTCGCGGTAACATTCGCTAATTCCTTGCCACCACCCTCGTTGTAAAAACCAGGTGCGTTCGAGGCGTTCTGGAGCAACATTATGAGCAACTAACGCCTCGGGCAAATAGGCAACTTGCCAACCTCGTTGGAGAGCGAGTTCAGTCATATGCAACTCTTCATTGGATAGTAAATTTTTGCCCACACGTCCCAGATGGATATTAAAGCCGCCAACTTGCTCCAAAAACGTTCGCCGGATGGAATAATTAAGTCCGCGTGGCGTTAAACCCGGTTCTTGGATGTAAACTATGCGATCGCCTAAGTCATAAGCCCCTAAGCTAGCAGCTAGTTCCGAGGACAGCCACTTGGGAGGAACCATGCCGTCAGGCCATAAAAGAGTAACTTTACCACCCGCGATCGCTAATTGGTTATTACTTTGATAAGCATTGTAAATAGTCTTTAACCACACTGGCGTGGCAACAGCATCATCATCGAGATAGGCAAGAATCGGCGCACGGGCTTTTTTCGCCCCCGTGTTCCGAGCGATGGATAGACCCGTAACGGGTTCGTAGACGTAATCGAGTCGCGGATCGGACAGTCGCTCGGCCACTAGTTCGCGAGTGCGATCGCTCGACGCATTATCCACTACGATGACTTCATAACTATAGAAATCTTGTTGGAGTACGCTATCAATAGCAGCACCTAAATACTCTTCGCGATTATGGGTGCAGATGATGGCAGAAATTTTAGGCTCTGACATTAGAAAAAATTGGGAGAGGTAGTTGGCAGGGTCTACCAATTGATATTGGCAATTGCCAACGTTTTAACCTGCCAAGCCGCCAACCTGCCAACTCTCCTATCTAGAGGAGGACAGAGGAAATAAGATTTTGTATTGCGTACTCTCGGTGTATTGGCGTTTAGCGAGAAACGCGCTTTAATCCTTGCTGATATGGCTGTGCATGACAATAAGCGTTTCTGCCAGTTGGGTCAAACGAGTTTCCAGAACTTGTTTGCGGTTGAGCAATTGCCGGATTTTTTGATAGCGAGCGATCGCTAAACTCACACTAGGAACTTGATCGGCTGGACAAGGGCGCGACCAAAACTGACCATCGGCATCCAGTCCACAGAGGCGATAACCTGTCCCAGTACGAGGCGTCTCACAGATCACTTCAGTATCTGATTGGTTCACCTCCTCTGCCACATAGTCCATTAAGCGATCGCCTTCAGTCCGTCGTACCGTTTCTACCCCCTCTTCCGGTTCGCGAGGATGAGACTCCAACCACCCATCCACAATTGGTCCTTCCAGATAAATATCTTGGATTTGTCGTACAGTAGTTTTTAGTTCCTTTTGCCAACGCTCGACAATCTCCTGGATTTCTTGCAGCAAGGTCGTTGCCAAGGCAGGATTAGCCGCGTGGCGATGTTCGCTAATGCTGACAGGTTTTAGTTTTGGTAACGTTGGTGTTTTCCCTTGATGGCTACGGGCAGGAAAAGGCTGTACCGCCGCTACCGAGAAGGAAGGGTCGCCCCGACGCTCATTAGCGGATTGAGCGCGATCGGTTGGTTGTTCCACAGTGGCGGATGTTCTCTGAGCCTCAGTGGGTATCGGTTGTGCCAACTGATTGAGAGCCGTTTCGATCCGTTGCAGTTCTGGTTTCATGGTCATCTGATTACCACTGGGTCAAAATTATCCGCTCCTTTATTCCAGCACAACCTGTTCGTTTGAGGTGAATTGCTCCGTTGAGTTTCCCGATGTGCTGAATTTTGGATTTTTCGGTCATTCTAATCTGAAAATAAGGCAGAATGCAGACGGTAGAGGGCAGAAGGGATAAAATTTTTCATTCCAACGTTTGTGTACTCGCGTTCATTGACGTCTAAATGGAAAAACCGATATCCACCACCTCTAGTCTGCGAGTCCCTAACAATCTCAAGTATATTGACGTAGCGATCGAACGTGACTAAAGATTGGCAAACATCTACAAATCCAATCGTTTTAGTAACCGGACCAGCGCGGTCTGGTAAAAGCGAGTGGGCAGAACGGCTAGCGATACAGACGGGTAAACAGGTTTTTTACGTCGCGACGGCCTTGTGCGATTCAGAGGACACTGAATGGGTCGCTCGGATTGAAAAACATCAGCAGCGACGCCCAGCGTCGTGGACCACACTACCGGTACCTGTGGAGTTGACAGCAACACTTCGCGAGTATTCCGACCCGAATTTCTGTCTGTTGGTGGATTCCTTGGGAACCTGGGTCGCCAATCTGCTGGAACAGGATTCAGCCGTTTGGGAGAAAACGGTACAAGAGTTGTTGGATACTCTGAAGCTAGTAGCATGCTCGACGATCTTTGTGGCCGAGGAAACGGGTTGGGGCGTGGTTCCCGCTTACCCCTTAGGACGAGTTTTTCGCGATCGCTTGGGTGCCTTGGTGCGCCAACTGGGTACTACAGCTAACCCAGTATACTTAGTCACGGGCGGTCATGTGCTCAATCTCTCAACACTGGGATCGCCGCTACTATAAGAGTTAATCGAGCAAACGGAGAACTGGGGAAGAGACGATTACCGCCAATACCCCACGTAGGACACATGACACCATTCATGGCATCTGAACAACAAGTTAAACGTTATATTGCCTATTGGTTTCAATTAGGCAAAAAGGTAGTGATTCACAATGGCGCTCAATCGTTGCAGGCGCAACAAGTCTTTGCAGGCGATCGCTATAGTGACGAGTTTGAAAACATCTGGCAACAGCTGCTCTCCCCCGAAAGTGGTGACTGTCACCTGGAAGGCACTAACGAGACGATTAGAGAATTGTTGACGCCCGAATGGAGTGTATCGCCCTGCGTTCGCTGTGCCATGCCCGTACCCGTTAAAATTGTCGGCATGCCCCCTGAACTATGTCCCTGCTTCGATCTAGCGGGTTGGCCCAATACAGAACTCCCAGCACCACGAGAAGCGGTTAGTAGTCAGGATCGTCTCAAAGCCATTCGCGATCGCTTACAACAAGGGGATAGTAATGCCCGCTCGATCGCACCTAAAGGCGGAGATGCACAGACACAGGAATGCGGCGAGAAGACGCAAGAATGCGGCGAGAAGGCGTAAGATTGGCATTTATCGCGAGCCAAAGCTCGTTGGTGCCAAATCTCAAATCTCACACGCCAGTCTTCAGCAGTTCTTTCGGCAGACGCCGAGGCACATCGAAGGTCAAGAAATCATGAGCGAGTATCGTCTGCGGGAAAATGGCCTGCGCCTCCTGAAGCAAGTCATCCAAGACAATATCGTTACCCGGAGCATAGCGAGGGCTGAAGTGAGTCATAATTAGCTGCTTAACCCTCGCATTCAGCGCAGTCTGGGCTGCCATCGTTGAGGTTGAGTGCAAGCGATCGAACGCCATTTCAGCATCTTGATGGGCAAAGGTTGCCTCGTGAACCAACACATCCGCATCTCGTGCGAGTTCTACAGCGTTATCGCAATAAACCGTATCTGTACAATAAACGAACTTACGACCGACTTCGGTTTCCCCACATAAGTCAGTTCCCCGAATCCGACGCCCATCGGGTAGCGTTACCGTTTCTCCGCGTTTGAGTTTGCCGTAGATCGGACCGGAGGGAATGCCAAGGGCTATGGCTTTTTCCACGTTAAAACGCCCTGCGCGGTCTTTTTCAGCAATTCGGTAGCCAAACGCTGGGATGCGATGCTTGAGGCTAGCACAACTGACGGTAAATTCGTCGTCTTCGTACACCACTCCCGGTTGGACGGTGTGAACTTGAACGGGGTAGGAGAAGTGGGTATGAGAATACTTTCTGCCAGCGCGCAGGTATTCCTCTAAACCGGCTGGCCCGTAAATATCAATTCGGTCAGTATTGCCAGCTAAACCACAACTTGCCAATAGTCCCATCAAGCCATAGATGTGATCGCCATGCATGTGGGTGATGAAAATCCGGCTGATTTGGCTGGTTTTGAGGTCACTCCGCAGTAACTGATGCTGGGTACCTTCACCACAGTCAAATAACCAGACTTCTGCACGTTGGGGCAGTCGCAAAGCAACGCTAGACACGTTACGCGATCGCGTTGGAACTCCAGAGCTTGTTCCTAGAAAAGTAATTTGCACGTTCAGTTCATCCTTGAACCTCTTTCGGGGAAAGGAACTTACATTCCTTCACTATGGTACACAGCCAGCAGAAGCAAGGGGTTGGGACTGGAAACAAGCTTTTATGGTCTAATTTCTGGTCACGGGAACACAATTTCTCTCTCGCTCATCAAAATAAAAGCGAAAGCTTACCTTGACGCTAACCGTCAACAATGTGCTAAATGTATGCAGTCTATACGAAAGGAGTAGAAGGCTGGAAACGATCGACTAGCCTGTGCGATGGGCAACCCGAAAAATTTCTCTTAAGAAGGACTTTGAGTAAGATTTGATAGCCGTTAATTCTAAAAAACAAGACTATTCTTCACGTCAGGAAGTTCTAAAGATGACATCCAGACATTTCCCCGTCTTTCTTGTATCTG
>DATNPC010000646.1:0-4346 GCA_036703375.1 Allocoleopsis sp. | reverse complement strand
AGCGATCGCTATGACAGTAGCAACCAAGAAACTAACGTTTGAAGAGTATCTCCAGTATGACGATGGCACTGACACGCACTATGAACTGGTGGATGGAGAATTAATTCCCATGAGTCTTGGTACGGGAAAACATGGAGCGATCGCAAAGTTTCTAGAACGAACCTTCGATGACGAGAGCGCCAGAATGGGAATGCCGTGGACAGCACAAAAGTTTGCTGTGGGAGTTCGTTCCCCTCGTGGCGGACGTTGGGACACCTCCAGGATTCCAGATGTAACCGTTCTACCCATAGAGCAGTGGGAAGCTCTTGCGAACCGAGAAGCCGTAATCGAGCTTAACGAGCCTCCCCCCATCTTAGTGGTGGAAATAGTCAGCGAATCGACCAAAAATCCAGACTACCGTAGCAAACGTTCCGAATATGCTGTACTCAACATTCCTGAATACTGGATTGTTGACCCCTTGGAGGAAGTGGTAACAGTATGCACTCTGGTAGAAGGCTTCTACGATGCTGTTCAATTCCGAGATGGAGAGCGCATTATCTCTCTCACATTCCCAGAGTTAGAATTGACGGCAACCCAAGCCTTAGCGGGAACGCTGTAAGCAGATGTTTTTTTAGTTACTAGTCGCTGAAAAGGTAAATCTATCCACAGTTAGCAGAAATAAACGATGCATTGAGGTATGTTTTTTCTAGATTTGTGAATAAATAGGAAAAATAACTGTGGTTCCTCTACGCGATGATAATCCCGTCCACATCACTCCCTATGTTACCTACGCCTTAATTGCTGCAAATATCCTGATTTTTATCTACGAGCTAACTTTGGCTGGGCCGCAGTTAGACGGATTTTTTCACCTATTTGCAGTAGTTCCTAGGGAATTAACGGCGAGCTTTAATGGCATTCCCGTAAATCAGCCAGTGCCGGAACCCCTAACTTTAATCACCTCGCAGTTCCTCCATGCTAGTTTTATGCATGTTGGCTTCAATATGTTGTTTCTGTGGATTTTTGGCAACAACATTGAAGAGGAACTCGGTAGCGTCAAGTTCTTAATTTTTTATCTAGCTTGCGGGGTTTTAGCCGCTTTAACTCAATGGTTTTTCTCGTCTAACTCAGCCATTCCATCTCTTGGTGCCAGTGGCGCGATCGCAGGAGTTATGGGAGCCTACATTCTAAAATTCCCCAATGCTAGAATTGTTACCTTAGTTCCGTTTGACTTCTTTTTAACTACCTTTAGGATACCTGCTGTATTTTTCCTTGGTTTTTGGTTCTTACAGCAAGCCTTTAATGGGGTAACGATGCTAGAAGCACCAGCGAATGTCGGGATGGAAAGTGGTGGAGTTGCTTACTGGGCGCATGCTGGAGGGTTTATCTTCGGAGCAGTTCTTGGTCCCCTACTGGGATTATTTGCTCCTGGTACCAAGTCTCCAAGTTATAGAAGATAAAGGCAGAGAGCAGGAGGCAGGAGGCAGAAGGGACGAAAGCTTGTACGGTAGACTTTTAACCTTTTTCAACTGGATAGTTATTTCTGCCACACTGCACTAAGCGTGATGAGAGTGTCAAGAACTAAATGTTTGCAGCAGCCAACGATTAATCTCCCCATCGTCCTGGGTTTGGCTGCGTTGCAGGGCTTCTTCTACAAGGGCAATACTCAAGCCTGGTAACACTTGAGACTCTTGAATTTCACCGCTACGCCTTTCGGCAATAGCAAAAGCGATCGCTCTGCGTGCATTAGCATCATTCACCCAATATTCTTGTACTCCTGCCCGTTCGTAAAGCAACCGCTTCCATCCCAAGTCATCGCTGAGAGAAGATGCGCCTATTTCCACTACTAAGGTAGGTGGATCGTATTCGTTCAAATCGACAGGCGAATTAGTTTCGGGTGGTACTCTCAAATCTGAACCGAGGTAGAAGGCTAGATCGGGTTGAAATTCGTATAAGCCTGTTTTCCTAAAACTAGTGTTAGTCAATCCGATAATTCGGATAGTTTTGAGGGTAGCAAAGAGAGTAACTAGAGTAGAAATAATCGTATTTTGACGACCATGACGAGGACCAAGCGGTGACATTTCGATTCTTAAGTAGTCCCGATAATAATAAAACCTACCGTTAGCATAAGTTGAATCATCAGCTAATTCTAGAAATTCTTCCCAACTAGCTTTTACCCAAGTATCTGTTGCTAAATCCTGCACATTAGTAGATGAAGATGAACTAGAAACCATAATCCACCTCAACAATTTCTGTATATTCAAATTCGTTAGGACTTCGTCTCACCAAAGGATAGCGATCGCATCCTAATTGAATCGTATCTTCCTCACACTCCGGTTTCGGAGAGTTATAGGTAAGCACATACTCTCGACCAATATATTCCTTCATCTCATCAGCCACTTCTCCTCGCCACTGCGTCTTAGTCACTAAAACGATGAGTTGATTCGCTAATTGAGGGAGTATCTTGGCAATTTGCCTACGGTAGATTTCATCCAAACTCCCAAATGGTGAATCCATCACAATCGGGAACGTGCTACTATCTGGTCCCATCAATGTATTCTCTTGAATCCACTCCCGCACTCGGTCAATAATACCCCCGATAAATGATAGACTGAGAATCTGGTTTTCGCCGGTAGACGCGGGAACGGTCGTCTCTTGCCCTGCGATAGTTTCTATCAGCGTCAGTTCGTACTTATCGCTCAGCTTAGGAATGTAAGGAGTAAAGGAAATCGAGGTAAAGATTTCCTGGACTCGCTTTTCTAAAGAAGCACGGAACTGGTTTTCCAAACGCGATCGCACTTCTATTAAGCGATCGATCGCATCCTGAGTGGCACTAATACGTCGCTGAGCCAAAGCTTGCTTAGCCTCATTCATCTTGTGCTTCGCAATTTGCTTTATCTTTATCTCAACCTCAGCTTTCAAGCTCTCAATTTTCTGCTGATTTGCCCCTTTTTCCAACGTTAGATCGAGAATCTTATCTTCCGTATCATCCAAGCGCTTCTGTAGATGTTGAATATCCTCGCTGGGATAACTTCGCAATTTTTTGTGAATATCATCTAATTGAGTTTCAATCTGAGAAAGCTCCGCTCTCCCCTGATTAAGATTAGCTTGCTGCCGATCGACTTCGTCCCAAAACTCTGGCACTTGCTTGTCGATTTCATCCACCTGCGCGCTCATGCGAATTGCGGTTTCTTCCACATCAGCCATTCCCGCTTTATCCATCCAAGCCGATACTTGCTGATGAGCATGAGTTCCCTCCATTAGTTCTGCGCCGCAAATGCAACGTTTCCGATCGAGCAAATCTCCGACAAATTGTCGCTTAATGCCAACGGGCAACTCACCTCTAAAACGTAACTCATCCACAATTGCCCGAAACTCTGCTGTTGTTGGAGAGAGTAAGGCGATATAGCCTCGCGTTGATATTGCTCGTTTTAAGGCATCTTGAGTTTGCTTGAGCTGTTCGCGAATTAATTTTTCTTTGGCTTCGAGTTCATCGCGCAGGCGCTGGAGTTCCTCCGCACCGCTGAGTTCTAACAGGCGATTGCCGATGGTGCGTTTTATCTCATCTTGGTGTGCTAATTCGCGATCGATTTCCTGTTGGCGCTCGGCCAGCAGGATAGCCTCCTGTTCCAATTTTTCCTGTGCTTTTAAGAGCTTTTTAGTTTCCGAGTCGCCAATTGATGCTAATTCTGCTTCTAAGGTTTTTTTGGCTTCCTTTAAGTGCTTGATCGAACGATTTAAAACTTCTACCCCTAGCAACGTCTTTGTCGCTTCGGCAATCTCGAATTTCTTATCCGATCGCACAATTTGTTCAATTCGCTCGCCATCAAAGAAAAAGTATTGATGCAGAGTAGCGGGTAAGATTTGACCGATAATATCGTCTGGATGTTGTTGAGGCAGTAACCAGCGTCCATCATCTCCAGCAATCTGGAGATACAACTCGCTCTTTCCCTGCTCGATTCCCGTTTCCGTCTTGTACGCACGGCACAGGCGCTTGGCTAGGTAGCGTTTGTTGTGATGCTCGAATCCTAATTCTACCCAACAGTCTACCGCTTCATTGAGTCCTGCTTCGGCGATCGCGCGTTTATTCACTAATTGGTCTTCTGAGGCAAACGCGGCACTAAACTTTTCGTAGAGTACCCAGGTAAAGGCATTGAGTAGAGTCGTTTTACCTGCACCATTATTCCCGTGAATCATGGTGGTATTTTGCGAACCCCAAGCCAGAACTATTTCTGGAGTTTTGCCATAAAACTGACGAAAGTTACACAACCGAATTGATGTCAGTTTCATTGCACTGCGTCCTTAATGATTCTTAAGATATCATCGTTAATTGACCTCGGAATTTTCATGTAGAGTTTGTCATTCTCAGC
>DATNPC010000645.1:0-3795 GCA_036703375.1 Allocoleopsis sp. | reverse complement strand
GTTTAGCTCCAAGTCCCGACGCATTGAATATCCGTCTACAACAATAACCATGAACAACTCACCTAATGCAGTGCGCTTAATGGTCAGTGTCTTGACAGTTCCTTCTATTTCTCTAGAACTCCAATACTGATAAACCCTATTTCCTATCTTGACTCGACTGTCACCTAGAAACTTATAGCCAGCCTGCTTCAGTGTAAATGACTTGTACTTTTTGACCTTCTTAAAACCTGGCGGTCTTACCCCCTTCTTGTGATGTTTGAAAAATAATTGGTAGGCTCGATCAATTCGCTGACAAATATCTTGTACAGCCTGAGAGCCTACCAGTTGCCAAAACGAATTACGTTTTCGTAGCTTGGCAATATGTTTCTGAAGTTTTGCACAATTCAGGTGTTTCCCCCACATCTGGTAGTACCGACGATGTAGAGCAATTGCATGGTTATAAATTACCCCAGCGGCATTTATTGTACGCTTGAGGTATTTATTCCGCTTGTGATTGTACAACTTAAACTTCAATGTTTTCATGAAGATAATGATAGCATAATTGTAGATGAGCTGCACTAGTCTACATGAAGAATTTATACAACCATTACAATCACGCCATTGGGTTGGCTACCGTCCACTTAGTATGGATACCGTGTAGACGAAGGCGAGTGTTTGCCAATAATGAAGCCCTAAAACTTAGATGCATTGAAATCTTTCAGTCTGTAGCTAATGACAAGAAATGGGTCATTAAAGCATTAGAGGTCGCTCCAGACCACATACACCTATTGGTACAATATGACCCACATCATTCAATTGCTCAGGTTGTCAAGGCTTTTAAAGGAAGGTCATCTAGATTGCTCAGAGCAGAGTTTCCTGACGAGCTTCTTGTACTGCCAAGTCTGTGGACTCACTCTTATATGTTTGATACGACCGGAAAGATTAGCACTCAGAGAGTTCTGAATTACATCAATGACCCTCATCACGGCTGAATAAATTCAGCCATTCGCTTATATTCCCCGAATTCAATTCGGGGGCTTTACGCATCACACTCGTAATCATAGCGGCTGTGAAGGCTCAACCGAGATAATAATTAAAAGTGCTGCAACCGTGTTCTTCGTAGGTAAAATGACCAACACCGCTCCGTCACTCACCACCAACGAGTCCAGCAACAGTCGCTCCTACAGTCCGCATGGAGCATTAGTACAACAGATAGATTTGATGTTGCGAGCGCGGTATCCACTCCTGTACGTTGTGGCGGTAGAAGAAGAACCTGTCGAAGAAGTGTTGCTCGAAGTCGCACTGATGTCGCAACCGGAGCGTAAGTTATTGCTATGGGATATCGTGCGCGGATGGGATGATAACAGTGCAGATAAAGGCTCCGTGATGGGAGCATTGAGTCGGGTTGCTAAGGCACCTGCTCAAGAGAACACGATCTTTGTCCTGCGCGATTTGCATGTAATTTTGAAGAATCCGCATAGCGATCGCAACGTACCCGTTGTTCGAGAAATCAAGAACCTGACGCGAGAACTCAAACGCAGCCGCAAAACCATAGTGCTAACCAGCCATACTTTAGCAATTCCCGAGGAATTGAGCGAAGAAGTAACAGTAATTGATTTCCCGTTGCCTAACGTGCAGGAAATTGATTACCTGCTGAAGCAACTGGTTGTCTCCGAAAAGCTCAAACTAAGCGGACTCGCCAAAGAACAGCTAATTAAAGCTTGCCAAGGATTGAGTCGTGCGCGGATTGGGCGAGTCCTGGCGAAAGCCTTAGCCGCCAAACAACAGGTAGATGAAACCGATATCGACGGCGTTTTGGAGGAAAAGAAGCAGGCAATTCGCCAGACGGGAATTTTGGAATTCTTCACCACGCGGGAATCGCTTAAAAGTGTCGGTGGCTTGGAAAATCTCAAGCAATGGGTGCGAATGCGCCAAGATGCGTTTACAGAGGAGGCGAGACGCTATGGGATTCCTAACCCCAAAGGTGTGTTACTCGTGGGCATTCAAGGTACGGGTAAATCCCTCTCGGCTAAAACCATCGCTCATGAATGGCGATTGCCCCTATTGCGATTAGATTCAGGACGGCTGTTTGGTGGGATTGTTGGGGAAAGTGAAAGCCGCGTGCGACAGATGATTCAACTGGCAGAGGCAATGGCCCCCTGCGTGTTGTGGATAGATGAAATTGACAAGGCATTTGGCAATATTGCCAGTGGGATAGATGGAGATTCTGGCACGTCTCGGCGCGTATTTGGGAATTTGATTACCTGGATGCAGGAAAAGACAACTCCTGTATTTATTGTGGCGACGGCAAATAATGTGCGAATTTTGCCTGCGGAGTTACTCCGCAAAGGACGATTTGATGAAATCTTCTTTTTGAACTTGCCAACTGAAGCGGAACGCCAAGAGATTTTCAAGGTTCATTTACAGCGATTGCGTCCTTCTCGATTGCGCGAGTTCGATTTGGCGTTATTAGCTAGAACGGCGAGAGAGTTTAGCGGTGCAGAAATCGAGCAGGTGGTAGTGGACGCGATGCACCGAGCGTTTTTCGAGCGAACCCCGGATGGCAATCGGCGGGACTTTACGACTCAGGATGTTTTGCGTGCTATAGAAGATACAGTACCGTTGGCTGCGATCGCACGCGAGCAAATAGAAGACTTGAAGCACTGGGCGGCCGAAGCGGGAGCGAGAACGGCGTCCAACGATACTCAGCTCGTGGATGAATTGAAACGCTACACTCAGCAAAGAGGCATTGGTCCTCTTGAAGTCGATTGAGCCAGAATCAAAAAGCAAGAGGGTCAAATCCATGTCGCATTTTACTTGCATTAAGACGCAAATTAAGCACCAAGATGCGCTGCTGAAAGCACTGGCAGATGTCGGCTTCAAGGAGGTTGAAGTGCATGAATCGGCTCAACACCTTTACGGCTATCAGGGTGATTTGCGATCGCAAACAGCAGAAGTGATTATCCGCCGCCAGTACATCGGTTCAGCAAGCAATGATATCGGCTTCAAGCGACAGCAAGATGGGCAGTTTGAAGCAATGATCTCCGAGTACGATCGCCACAAATATTCGCAGGAATGGCTCAATGGTTTAACTCAACGCTATGGCTATCACATGCTGATGGAAACCGCACCAGCGCAAGGATTTACTATTGAGGAGGAAGAAACCCTAGCAGATGGCACAATTCGGGTGGTAGTGGCTCGGTGGGTGTAGTTAGGGCTGCGTTCAAGGATGTTAACTCAAGCCAAAATCTAAAATCCAAAATCTAAAATCACTATGTCTCATTTCAGCACAATTCAAGTTCAAATCAAAAATGGTGAAACTCTATACCAGACATTGCAAGAATTAGGATACACAGTAGAGTGCAACAAGAAAGTCCGAGGCTACCGAGGCAACAAAACAGATGCTGATTTCGTAATTCGGCAGGACAATGGTTATGACTTGGGGTTCCGTCGCCAGGGCGACAATTATGAGTTAGTCGCAGATTTTTGGGGAGCGAAGATTGATGCGAAGGCTTTTGTAAATTCAATTCTGCAAACGTATGCTCGTAAAACGTTGATGGTATCCGTGCAAGAACAGGGCTTTAGTGTTGAGGAGGAAGAAGTTCTTGCCGATGGCACGGTTCGAGTCGTCGTGGGACGGTGGGTGTAGTCCACAGTATTACTGTCGTCAGTTGGTCAAACAAAAAAGCGCCCCCTTGAGGAGACGCTTTTTTGATTCAGCTAAGTTGTGAAAAATTAGCCGTTGATTGCAGGAGCACTCATTGCAACTGGAGTCGCTTCACCAGCCGCCAAATCGAGAGGGAAGTTGTGAGCATT